>CBDVAK010000100.1:0-11175 GCA_965371945.1 uncultured Candidatus Competibacteraceae bacterium | reverse complement strand
CGGTGGGCAGGGCTGGGGTGACGGGCACTGTCATGGTTCAGTCGTAGCGAACCTTCGGGTCGAGCAGGCCGTAGACCAGATCGACCAGCAGATTGAACACGATGATGAGTACTGCGAAGAAGATCACCACGCCCATCACCAGCGTGTAGTCACGGTTCAACGCGCCCTGTACGAAATAGCGACCGATCCCGGGAATTCCGAATATCTGTTCGACCACCACCGACCCGGTGATGATCTGTGCGGTCGCCGGGCCCAGGTAGGACACCACCGGTATCATCGCTCCCCTGAAAGCGTGACGTAGCACCACCAGGCGCTCACCGATGCCTTTTGCTCTTGCGGTGCGGATGTAGTCGGTGCGCAGCACCTCGATCAATGCGGCGCGCGACAAGCGGGCGATGTAGGCGACCTGAGGCAGAGCCAGCGCCACGATCGGCAACACCAGATAGCGCAACCCGCCGTCACCGTAACCACCGACCGGCAACAGTTGCAGATAGACCCCCAGTACCAGCGACAACAGTGGAGCCATCACGAAGTTGGGAATCGCGATACCGGTCATGGCGGTCGCCATCACCAGATAATCGAGCCCGCTGTTTTGTCGCAGAGCGGCCACGGATCCCAGCGCGACCCCACACAGCAGCGCTATCACGATAGCGCTGAGGCCAATTTTCAACGACACCGGAAATCCGCTCATGATCAGTTCACGGACCGTGTGATCGGCGTACTTGAACGACGGTCCGAAATCGCCACGCACGATGTTGCCCAGGTAGTCACCGAACTGGGTGGTCAGGGGTTGATCGAGGCGGTAGGCTCGCAGCAGGTTTTGCTCGATTTCAGCCGGCAAGGTGCGTTCCAGGTCAAAGGGTCCACCGGGCGCCAGGCGAATCATGAAAAACGAAATGGTGATCACGATCAGCAGCGTCGGGATTGCGATCAGGACACGCTTGATGGCGTAGACCAGCATTTCTTGGCGCCCGACTCCGCTCCGCCGGTTACTCCGCGAGAGTCAAAAAGCGTGAGCCGTGGACGTCGGTGACGTTGTCCTGCCAACCCTGAACCGACTGCTTGACCAGGTTCTTGCTGACATAGTAGTAGACCGGGATGTAGGGCATCTCGCTCATGGCGATGGATTCCGCACGGGCCAGCAGCCCGGCGCGTTCCTCGAGGTCGACCGTGATCGCGGCCTGCGCCATCAGTTTGTCGAACTCGGGATTCGAGAATTTCGAGTAGTTGAGATCCGGGTTGTTGGTTTGCAACAGGAACAGGAAATTCTGGGGATCATCGTAGTCCGCGATCCAGCCGGCGCGGGCAACATCGAAATCACCCTCCTGTAGATTGTTGTAGTGCACCTTGACCTCGCTGTTGCTGAGTTCGGTGCGTACCCCCAGCTTCTTCCACATCGAGGCGATGGCGATGGCCACCTTCTTGTGATTTTCGCTGGTGTTGTAACTCAGGGTCAGCGTGAGCGGATTGTCAGGGCCAAAACCGGCTTCCTTGAGCAGGATGGCCGCCTGTTCCATGCGCTGCGCCAGAGGTCGGTCCCTGAAACTCGCGTAGCCCGGCCCGCCACTGTAGTTGGCGGTCCCCGGTGGCACCAGGCTGTAGGCTGCCACCTCCCCGGCCCGGGTAATCTTGTCGACCAGGATTTCGCGGTTGATGGCCAGCGCCAGGGCGCGACGGACACGAATATCATCGAATGGTTCGCGCAGCGTATTGATCGGGTAGTAGTAGATCCCCAGATAGGGGGCGACACGAAACTCGTCCGGCAGGTTCTTGCGCATCCAGGGAACCTGGTCCACCGGGGCGTCGTTGTTGATGTGCAGTTCGCCGGCGCGAAACTGCTTCAGGGCGGTGGCGCGATCCTCGGTCGGGTAGTAGATCACGGTATCGATCCCGACATTCGCGGCATCGTGAAAGTTTTCGTTGCGGACCAGTTTGATGTGCGCCTGGGGGATCCATTCGGTCAGCGTATAGGCCCCATTGCTGATCAGGTTTCCGGGCTTGGTAAAATCGGTACCGAACTGTTCGACATTGCTGGCGGACAGCGGCAACGCCGTATGGTGGGTGAGCAACTGCAAGAAGTAGGGGGTGGGCGCCCTGAGCGTGAGTTTGAGTGTGTGCGGATCCACAGCCTCCGCTCCAAGCTGGTCGAGGTCCTGGATGCGGCCCGTGTTGATCGCTTCGGCATTGGCAAGCGGATACATCACGGAGGCATATTTGGATGCGGTCGCCGGGTCGAGCAGGCGCTGCAGTGCGTACACGAAATCAGTGGCGGTGAGCGGTGACCCGTCCGACCATTGCGCCTGTTCGCTGAGTTTGAAGGTGTAGACCGTGCCGTCAGCGCTGATCTCCCAGTTCTCGGCCACTCCCGGCATCAGACGCCCGTCCGCCGCCTGCACCACCAGACCTTCAAACAGGTCGCGCTGAATATTGGCCTCGTAGACGGTGGAAGACTTGTGGGGGTCCAGGGTTTCCGGTTCGCCGGTGTTGCCTCGCTTGAGCACGCTCTCGGCCAGCACCGGCAACGACAGGGCCGCCAGCAGCAACAGCGGCAGCAGCAGCCTTGCGAGGAATCGCCGAAATGGTGATCGGGTTTCCGCAAATGTGCTCATCGTGGTCTCCTGTTGGCGGCTTGCCTCGAATCCGGCCCCATGTCTGTATACAGCAACAAACAGGTGGCGGCGGCCTCGCGGCGCCCACGACCCTGATGGCCGCTCAAGCCGGTACGTAGCGCAGCGTATCCCCTGGTGACAGCAGCAGAGCGTCAGCGGTTTCGGGCGCCACCTGAATGCTGCCATCATCGCATTCGTGAACCTGGCCCCGGCAGATCCTGAACTCGGGCAGCAGTGTGTTGCTGAGCAGACAGGGTATGCCGGCATCATCCTCCAAGCCTTCCGCAAGCTGGGTCAGCCTGCTTGCACGGACCGTTTGGATGCTTTCGAGCGGGACATGGAGCTGAGGTCCACCGTCGAGAATATTGATCAGATTCTCGAAGCGAAAGCCCTCGCGTTTCAGCATCGCCAGTGCCGGGCGTGTTTCGGGATGGGTGCGTCCCAGTACGGCACGCGCCTCCGGTGCCAGCAGCCGTAGATAAATAGGGTACTCGGGCAGCAGATCAGCCACCACCTGATAGTTGCCCTGATAGATCAGGTGGTCGGCAACCGAGAATTCCAGGTGGGTGAAGCGGCTGCCCAGATAGTCCCATAGTGGTGAGCGGTCGTTGTCGTCATGTACACCGCGCATTTCGGCCATTACCGGATCGCTGAATCGTTCCGGGAACTGGGCCATGAACAGGTAGCGGCTACGCGACAGCAGCTTGCCGTTGCCATCGCGGCGGTGCGTGGGGGTCAGGAACAGCACCCCGATCTCGGTAACGTCTTCGTAGTCGTTCACCAGTTGCAGCAGTCGCATGCTCTCGGTTCGGCCGATGGCACGCGAGGTATGGGTACGACGGATGATCTTGAACGAGAACAAGGGCCGGCTGCGCCCGATTCCACACATGATTCCACTGGTCCCCACGACCCGCCCGCTATCGGTGTCTTCCATTACGAACAGATAGAGATCCTCTGCGGGGCACAGCGCATGCCGGGCAAAGCTGCGTTGGGACAAACGGATCTTGTTGACGAGCAGGCCGCGGTCGGAGGGGAGGTTGCTCATCCCGCGTCCGGCTTCGGCGGCCATTTGCTGCAGACTGTCGAGGTCATCTGCCCGTACCGGGCGCACGATCATCATGGCCGGGCCCTGCTGTCCATGCCCGGCGGGCACCCCCTGAGGCGTATGCCTCGCTGGTACCCGTCGCACACAGGTTTTCGGCCGCATTGCACGCCCTGGTTGCTCATGACTACGTTGCGCCTCCTCGCAATAGACTGACTATATCCTGATTGCCCCGTCCTGCCCTGAACAGCCAGGGCGCAGACTGCTTCCCCGAAATTCCGCATGCGGCGGGTCTACGGCGCGCTGCTGGTATTTCGCTACACGGGCGGTGTTTCTCAACAGCATAGTCTGGCCACGGGCGCTTTGCAGTGTGCCGCGCTGGCGTTCAGAGTTTCGCCTTGATCTTCCTGACTACGTCCTCCGGCACCCACTTGCTCCAGACCGACTCACGCTCGCGGAGAAAAAAATCGACGGTATCTTCTGGTGTCGCACCCTCGACCTCCTGGGCGAAGGCCAGGGCCTTGCTGATTCCTCGCGAACTGGTGTGGTAGCGACTCAGGAAGCGAGCCAGCTTCGGTGCTTCGCGCTTGAAGCGACCACCGATCGCCTTGCGTATTTGCACGGTGGGATAGGCCACTGCCTGGCGTGGACTGGAATTCTCGTTGAGGTCCTTCCACACCGCCTTGTTGTAGGCTGGCTCCTCAAGCATCACCAGGTCATAAGCGCCAACCATCCAGGTTGGTTCCCAATAATACGCCAGCACCGGCTTCTTGAGCCTGCTGGCGCGAACGATGGCGGCCGCCAGCGAGGCGCTGCTGCGCGCAGTGATACTGTTGAAATCATCGTCCAGACCGTAGGCTTTAAGCTTTCTGTTGTTGATATCCTCGCACAGCCAGCCTTTGACGCAGTTGTAGAAGCGTCCCTTGCCGGGTTTGTCCGGGTCCGCGAACAGCTGTTTGTAACGTGGCAGATCGGTTACGCTCTTGAGGCCGGGTGCCGGTGCGTCCGGACCTTCGACCAGATACCTGGGGACGTACCAGCCCTGTCGGGAGTCGGGGAAGTTGACGCCGGCATCGACCACCTCACCCATCTCGATCGCCTCGGACCAGGCCCCGCCCAGGCTGCTGCCCCAGACTTCCATCATTACATCGATATTGCCGGCCAGCATCTCTTTCTGCAGCTCGATGGTGGTTCCGGGTTTGCTGCTGACCTCGCAACCGTAGCCATCGCGGATGATGCGGCCGGCAAGTGCGACGTGGAGTTTGTTGCTGCCCCAATCCAGCCCCGCGAAGACCACGGGCCGGTCGAGCTCGCATTCACCGCCCAGGGCCGCCTGCAGGGGAACAAAACCACTCAAGAGCAGTAGCATGATGACGGGGAAAGACTTTCGGTTCATGGCGATCCTCTCGCTGTGGCGGCCGCGAATGCGTTGCGGGTATTGTGGGAGCCTGAGTCTTCACAGCCAGCCAGGCTTGTCAATAAGAGATGTGCCAGTGGTTTTCGCAGACCGGCACCGGAGAGAGTAGTGTCACGGTTCACGCTTGGGCATAATAGCGAGTTTCCCCGAATACCTAGTGATCATGGGCAAGAAACTATATATCAAGACCTACGGCTGTCAGATGAACGAGTACGACTCGTCGCGGATGGCGGATGTGCTACGTGAATCCCAGGGGCTGGAACTAACCAGCGACCCGGAATCCGCGGATGTCCTGTTGCTCAACACCTGTTCGATCAGGGAAAAGGCGCAGGAAAAAGTATTCTCCGAGCTGGGACGCTGGAAGGAACGCAAGCAGGCCCGTCCCGGTCTGCTCATCGGTGTCGGTGGTTGTGTCGCCAGTCAGGAGGGTGATGCTATTCGCGAGCGGGCACCCTACGTGGACGTGGTGTTTGGTCCACAAACCCTGCACCGGCTTCCCGCCATGATCGAGCGCGCGCGCTCCACGGGAACGCCAGTGACCGATGTCAGTTTTCCCGAGATCGAGAAGTTCGATTGCCTGCCGGCGCCCCGTGCGGATGGTCCGAGCGCCTATGTGTCGGTGATGGAAGGTTGCAGCAAGTACTGCAGTTTCTGCGTGGTGCCCTACACACGGGGAGAGGAAGTCAGCAGACCGCTCGACGATGTCATTGTCGAAGTGGTGGGGCTGGCTGCACAGGGGGTGCGGGAAATCAATCTGCTGGGGCAGAATGTGAACGCCTATCGGGGGTTGATCGAGGACGGGGACAGTGCCGATCTGGCGCTGTTGATCCACTACGTGGCGGCGGTCGACGGGATCGACCGGATTCGTTTTACAACCTCTCATCCGGTTGAATTTTCCGACAGCCTGATTGAGGCGTTTGCAGAAGTCCCGGAGCTGGTGAGTCACGTGCACCTGCCGGTGCAGTCGGGCTCTGACCGTGTGCTGGCGGCGATGAAGCGCGGCCATACGGTGCTGGAGTACAAGTCACGGATCAGGCGTCTGCGCCAGGCTCGCCCGGGCATTTCGATCTCGTCTGACTTCATCATCGGATTTCCAGCCGAGACCGATGCCGAGTTCGAGCAGACCATGGGGTTGATCGAGGACCTTGGATTCGACCACAGTTTTTCGTTTGTCTACAGCGCGCGCCCGGGGACACCCGCGGCTGAACTCGCGGACGGTGTCCCCCAGTCGGTCAAGAAGCAAAGGCTGCAACGTCTGCAGGCGCGCATCACCGGGATGGCGGCGGCGATCTCGGAATCGATGGTAGGCAGTGTGCAGCGGGTCCTGGTCGAGCGTCCGTCTCGTCGCAATTCGGGTGAGATGGCTGGCCGCACCGAAAACAACCGGGTGGTAAATTTTCCTGGCGGTGGGCATCTGATCGGCGAGTTCGTGGACCTCGAGATCGAACAGGCCATGCCCAATTCCCTGCGTGGACGGTTGCTGGAGAGCGCGACGGCTGGTGCCGGCGGCAGCACGCGGCAGAGATCAGCTTGAGCGTCAAGGCCGAAGCGTCCCGCATCCTGATACTGGAACCTGCCGACAATCAGCGCCTGGCCAATCTCTGCGGGCAGTTCGACGAGCACCTGAGGCTGATCGAACAGCGTCTGGCGGTGGAAATCAGCAATCGTGGCCACCGATTCCGAATCAGTGGTGACCCGCAGGGCAGCAGCCAGGCGGAAGCGCTGCTGGAAACCCTGTACCAGAGCACATTGGAGGCCGTGCTGACTCCTGCTGCCGTACATCTGCAGTTGCAGTCAGTCGGTGGGGTGACGGGCACGGTCACCACGATCGGAGAAGCGGACGAGGTCGTCATCCGCGGTCGCCGGGGTCTGGTGCGCGGTCGGGGCGCCAATCAGTGCCGCTATCTACGCCGGATCGTCAATCATGACATCAATTTCGGCGTCGGCCCCGCCGGAACCGGCAAGACCTATCTGGCGGTTGCTTGTGCGGTCGATGCGTTGGAGCGCGAAAAGGTACGCCGGATTCTGCTGGTGCGGCCCGCGGTCGAGGCTGGCGAACGTCTTGGTTTTCTGCCGGGCGACATGGTGCAGAAGGTGGATCCCTATCTGCGACCGCTGTACGACGCGCTGTACGAGTTGATGGGATTTGAGCGGGTCGCCAGGTTGTTGGAGCGTAATGTCATCGAGGTGGCGCCACTGGCCTTTATGCGTGGTCGCACGCTCAACGAGTCATTCATCATCCTCGACGAGGCTCAAAACACATCGATGGAACAGATGAAGATGTTCCTGACCCGAATCGGATTCGGCTCCGTCGCGGTGGTGACGGGGGATATCACCCAGGTCGATCTGCCTCGAGGCCAGCAACCAGGGCTCAGACACGCGATCGAGGTGCTCAAGGGCGTCGAAGGGATCAGCTTCACTTATTTTCTGGCCCAGGATGTGGTCCGTCATCCCTTGGTGCAACGCATCGTAGCGGCCTACGAGCGTATCGAGAACCCTGGCAGTGAGAGCCCCGCTTGAGCGTCCAGGTTCACTTCGACAACCGTTCATGCGCCCTGGAAGTACCGGGGCGTATCGCGTTCCTGGGCTGGGTCAAAGGCGCGTTGAATGGCCATGTCGAGCACGCCGACCTGGCCATTCGGGTAGTGGATGAAGACGAGAGTCGTGAATCAAACCTGTTGTTTCGGGGTGTGGATCACGCCACCAATGTGCTGTCATTTCCGCTCGGACTGCCGCCGGGAGTTCCTGCCACCGCGCTCGGCAATCCACTGGGTGATCTGCTGATCTGCGCGCCGGTCGTGATTCGGGAGGCCGGACAGCAGGGCAAGTCGGCCGAAGCACACTTCGCGCACATGGCAGTGCACGGCGTTCTGCATCTGCTGGGTCACGACCACCAGCAGCCCGATGAGGCCGAAGTGATGGAAGCATTGGAAACCAGGATCATGGGTCACCTGCACTACGCCGATCCCTACCAGCCGCGGGGTCAGTGTCATGGTTGAGCAGTCGGACGGCAGCAGCGGTTCCGGCCAGCGCTCCTGGCTGGAGAGACTCGGCCAGGCCATCTGCGGTGAACCAAAGGATCAGCAGGCGTTGCTGGAGCTGCTACACGATGCCCAGTGTCGTGATCTGCTGGATGTCGAGGCACTGGGGATGATCGAAGGCGTTTTGCAGGCTTCGGAAATGCAAGTGCGCGACATCATGATTCCGCGTGCCCGGATGGTGGTGATCGAACAGGACTGGCAACTCGATCGTATCCTTGCGGAAGTCATCGAGTCGGGCCACTCGCGGTTGCCGGTGGTGGACGAAAACCACGATCAGGTGCTGGGCATACTGCTAGCCAAGGACCTGCTGCGTTTCTATGCCAGCGGCAGCGGTGAACCGCTGAAGCTCTCGGACTACCTGCGTCCAGCCAGGTTCATACCCGAAAGCAAGCGCCTCAACGTGTTGCTGCGGGAGTTTCGTATCAGCCGTCTGCACATAGCCATCGTGGTCGACGAGTACGGCGGGGTGGCCGGGATGGTCACCATCGAAGATGTACTCGAGCAGATCGTGGGCGAGATCGACGACGAATACGATGTCGCTGATGACGACCCGATTCATACCCAGCCGGATGGCAGCTTCCTGGTTCAGGCGCTGACCCCGATCGACGAGTTCAACGACTACTTCAAGGCTGAATTCAGCGACGACGAATTCGACACCATCGGTGGTCTGGTCATGCATGAGCTTGGACGCCTGCCCTCGCGTGGAGAGCAGGTTGACGTGGCGGGCTACCCGTTCACCGTATTGCGTGCCGATGATCGACGTATTCACCTGTTGCGACTGGAGCCTCGGCCGGCACCGGTCAGCAGCGACTGATCGAGGTGCCATCGGTAACCGCGCTGGACGATTTCGCGGGCGAACTGCTGGCTCTGGCCGCCGGCCTGCTGATGCCCCTGGCATTCGCTCCTTTCGGATGGTACCCGGTGGCTTTTCTGGCCCCTGCGCTGTTGTTGCTGGTGTGCCTGCGGGTGTCGCCCCGACGTGCTTTTCTGCGTGGCTGGTTGTTTGGGCAGGGTCAGTTCGGCGCCGGCGTCTACTGGATCTATCTGAGCCTCCACGATTTTGGCAATGCCGCGCCGATCTTTGCAGCCCTGGCGACGGCTCTGCTGGTGATCTACCTGGCGCTCTATCCCGCGCTGGTGTGTTATTTCAGCTCCCGCTGGGGCCGGCACGATACCGCAGTCGGTGCGTTGCTGTTGTTTCCAGCACTATGGACACTGTCGGAATGGCTGCGTGAGCGTCTGTTGAGCGGTTTTCCGTGGTTGTCGACAGGCTATTCGCAAAGCGACAGTGCACTGGCTGGCTGGCTGCCGGTCGTCGGTGTGCTTGGCGTTGGATTGTTCACCGTCCTGGTGGCTGGCGCGTTGTTGGTCATCGTCTCCGGCGATACCCGGCGGCGGTTGCTCGGCCTGGTCACCCTGGCGTCGGTGTTCGCGGGCGGCCTGCTGCTGGCCAGGGTCGACTGGGTACGCCCGGATGGCGGGCCGGTGTCGGTGGCTCTGGTTCAGGGCAACATCCCGCAGGCATTGAAGTGGCAGCCGCGGTGGCAGCGCGAGACGCTGAACCGCTACCGGGACCTGACCTTGTCCACCCCGCCGGTCGATGTCGTGGTGTGGCCGGAAACCGCGCTGCCCGGGCTTCTGGATGAGATGCAGGTATTTACCGACGCCATGGTTGTGGAGCTGGACAAGCGCGGCACAGAGCTGGTTGCCGGCGTACCGACACGGGATTCGGAGCGCAGATTCTTCAATAGTCTGGTGCGCTTCGGAGCCGTCAACGAGGTCTACAGCAAGCGTCATCTGGTGCCATTCGGGGAGTATCTGCCGCTGCGAAGCTGGTTGGAGTTCTTCGAGGACTATGTACAGATTCCGATGGCGGACTTCAGTCCCGGGTCGACCGCACACGGCACGCTTGAGGTGGCGGGGGTGCTGTTTGGTGTTTCGATCTGCTACGAGATCATTTTCGGAGAGCAGATCCGCCGTTCCCTGCCGGCTGCGGGTTTACTGCTCAACGTCAGTAACGACGCCTGGTTCGGTGACTCACTGGCGCCACACCAGCACCTGCAGATGGCCCGCGTGCGGGCTCGCGAAGCCGCCCGCCCGCTGCTGCGTGCCACCAACGATGGTATCACTGCCGCAATCGATCATCAGGGTCGTGTTCTGTCGCGCCTGTCCCGCGATGAGCCAGGTGTGTTGGTGGCTCTGGCGCAGCCGATGGCCGGCAGCACTCCATATGCACGGTTGGGGCAGTGGCCGGTGCTGGCCGGCGCCCTCATGATGTTGCTGGCAGCGATATTGTTATACTCGCGGCACAGCAGATTCCGGCCTCCAGCGGACACAGCCTGACACGGGTGGCCGCGATGGCTACACCGGGTCGGGCGGCGCGTTGTTGTTGTCGTCGTCGATCGCCCGACGATAGACGGTCTGGTGGCAGATCGGGCAGGGCGGGATGTGACCGGTCGCATGAAAGTGAAGCTTCTTGCCACAGTTGTCACACAGCAGTGTGCCGGGAGCGGTGATTTCCCCGGTATGGTACTCAGATTCGGCCGCCACCCGGTTTTCGAATTCCAGAAACTCCAGTCGGGTACGATCCGCGGCGTTTGCAAACAGTTCCAGTAGTCTGGACTCCACCTGTTCGATATCGAAACGCAGCCATTGACCGAGGTCCTTGCCGGTGGAAGCCAGATAGTAGCCGGCGTCGTCGAGATCGCGTTGCAGCCATTGGCCTATCTGATCCGCCTCGTCACGGCTCAGTTCGCCGAGTTCCACTGCTTTGTGGGCTGCTTTCTCGATCCCCCTCTGTAGCGTGGGAATGGCCTCGTGGCCGGCATGCTCCAATGCGCCGCGGACCCTTTCCATCATCTTGTCGTAGGCATCGATCAGGTGACTGTGTTCGGTCTTGTTCATTTCGGCCTCCGCCGCGTCGTTCGCAGTTGGTGGTAGTTTTGCCCTCGCAGTCGCCGGGCGCAAGCGTTGTCGCGATTGGCTATGTCCGGTGGTTGCGATATCTTTACTATACCCACGGCACACCGGTTTTCGGCCTCTATCGCACGCGCCTTGACGCGGATG
>CBDVAK010000099.1:0-11310 GCA_965371945.1 uncultured Candidatus Competibacteraceae bacterium | reverse complement strand
GGCGATGGCCGGGATCCTGTTTCTGGTGGCATGGCGGCTGATCGATATCAGCCAGATCGCGCACATCTTCAAGAGCAGTCGTGCGGAGACCAGTGTGCTGCTGGTGACATTTCTGGGGGCGGTGTTTCTGGAGCTGGAATTCGCCATCTTCATGGGGGTGATGTTGTCGCTGGTGCTCTATCTGAACCGCACCTCGCACCCGCACATCCGTTCGCGCACTCCCAACCCCGAAGATCCGAAACGCAAGTTCACCACCAATTCTTCGCTGCCTGAATGCCCACAGCTCAAGATTTTGCGCATCGATGGTTCTTTGTTCTTTGGAGCGGTACCTCATGTTCAGCAGGTATTGCGAACGCTGCAGGAACGAACTCCGTCGCAGCGCTTCCTTTTGATATTTGCCCACGGCATCAATTTTATTGATATGGCGGGTGCCGAGTACTTGGCCAAAGTGGCGGAGTCCTGCCGTGCCGCCGGTGGCAAGCTGTTTCTGTACCGGGTCAAGGAACAGGTGATGACGACCCTGGAGCGTACCGGCCATATTGATGATATCGGCCGCGACAATATCGACCATTCCAAGACGCGGCTGATCGCCCGCGCGTTCGAGCAACTTGACCACGATATCTGCGCGACCTGTGATGCGCGTATATTCTACGAGTGCGCGGGCGTGCCACGCGTGCAGGACACTTCCGCGCCGGGAGCTCGGATCGCTGCGCCTCCGGCTGCGACAATACAGGCAACGCCGTGAGACAGACCGAACGACTGGCAGCCGGCAGCCGCGTGCCACTGAGCGAGGCATTGCAGTCGCTGCGATTCGATCGCGACGGGCTGATTCCGGCGATTGCCCAGCAGTACGATAGCGGGGAGATCCTGATGCTGGCCTGGATGAACCGGGAAGCGCTGCGGGAGACCCTGGACAGCGGGCGCGTCTGCTATTGGTCGCGCTCACGCGAGCAATTGTGGCGCAAGGGGGAGTCTTCCGGTCAGGTGCAGGCGCTGGTGGGAATGAGCATCGACTGCGATGGTGATACGCTGTTGCTACAGGTCGATCAGACCGGGCCGGCCTGCCACAGCGGCCGCCGCAGTTGTTTTTACAATCGCGTCGAGGGTGACGCGGTGGAAGTCAGCAGCGATCCCTTGATCGATCCGGATGTTCTATACGGTGGATAAGCGTGTCTGCTCACTCCGTCGCCCTTGTAGCCCACTCAACTGAAACCCACCCAATTGAAGCCTGATACCGACCCATGCCGCTGAGACTTCACAACACACTGACACGGCGCAAGCAAGTATTCGAACCGCAGGATCCGGTGCGGGTCACCATGTATGTGTGCGGGCCGACGGTCTACAACTACATACACATCGGCAATGCCCGTCCGGCGGTGGTGTTCGACGTCCTCTTTCGCTTGCTGCGGCGCAACTACCCGGAGGTGGTCTATGCGCGCAACATCACCGACATCGATGACAAGATCATGGCTGCGGCGCGCCAGCAGCAGGAGTCCATCGACACCCTGACGCAGCGTTTCATCACCGCTTACCACGAGGATATCGATGCGCTCAAGGTGCTGCCGCCGACGGTCGAACCCAGGGCCACCGGGCATCTCGGCCCCATGATCGCGATGATCGAGAACCTGCTGGTCGCCGGCAACGCCTACCAGGCGGAGGGACATGTGCTGTTCAGCGTTCCCTCGATGCCCGGATACGGACGTCTGTCGGGTCGTCACCGCGAGGATATGATTGCCGGTGCGCGGGTCGAGGTGGCGCCCTACAAACGGGACCCCGCCGACTTCGTGCTCTGGAAGCAGTCAAGTCAGGATCAACCTGGCTGGGACAGCCCCTGGGGACGGGGACGCCCCGGCTGGCATCTCGAATGCTCGGCCATGATAGAGACCCATCTGGGGCGCACCATCGATATCCATGGCGGTGGGCAGGATCTGATTTTCCCGCATCACGAAAACGAGATCGCACAGAGCGTCTGCGCCCATCATGGCGATTGCTATGTGCGCTACTGGGTGCACAATGGCTACGTCACCGTGAGCGGTGAAAAGATGTCTAAGTCACTCGGCAATTTCTTTACGGTTCGGGAACTGCTGGAAAAGGCGCCCGGTGAAGCCGTTCGCTTTGCCCTGCTAAGTGGTCATTACCGGCAGCCGCTGGATTGGTCGGAGGGAGCGCTCACGCAGGCAAAGGCCGGCCTGGACCGGCTCTACAACGCGTTGCGAGGGGCAGCCGCGGTACCCTGTCGGGAACCCGAGGTCGCCGGCGAAGTGATCGCCACCCTCGAGGATGATCTCAATACACCGCAGGCGATCAGCCATCTGCATGCACTGGCCAGCGCGCTCAACCGGGCTGGCGATCGTGACGAGGCCGGCCGTCTCAAGTCTTTGCTGCTGAACTCCGGTGCATTGCTCGGATTGCTGCAACAGGAACCTGAAACCTGGTTTCGCTGGAGTCCGCCGCTTGCCGCGGGGCCCGGTGACGATGAAATTGAAGCGCTTATAGAAGAACGCCGTTCGGCCCGCGGGCAGCGTGATTTCGTACGTGCGGATGCAATTCGCGATCAGTTGCTGGATGCAGGGGTCTCGCTGGAAGATGACGCGCAGGGAACTCGCTGGCGCCGGGTGGCAAGGGGGGCGCGGTGAGACGGATCGCTGTCGTCCTGATCGGCGCCTACCGTTACCTGTTGAGCCCGTTCTTGGGCAACAACTGCCGTTTCTATCCCAGTTGTTCGCACTATGCGCAGGAAGCCGTGGAAACACACGGAATTCTCCGGGGGGGCTGGCTGGCGCTGAGGCGGATTGCGCGCTGTCACCCCTGGCATCCCGGTGGCGTTGATCCGGTGCCACCGGTGGCTCGGCGCAACCCGGGTGAGTTGGGTCGGGGATAGCCAGCCGTACCCACGGGGCAGTGCTGTCAGAATTGTTCCCTGCGTGCCGATCCATCCGCGCCCGAGTCAATCGTAGCGGGTATCTTTCCAGCGCCGGATCGTGGCGAAGACCTCTGCTCCTCCCGACAGGCGATGGCCCGCAAATTTCTCGGCGGCCGCGATCACGGTGGGTTCGTCGAAGCGCAGGAAGGGGTTGGTACGTTTTTCCATATCGAGCGTCGAGGGCACGGTGGGTTGACTCTGTTGTCGACGCCTGGAGTCGATCTCGTCGCGTCGCAGCAGGTCGGAGTTGTCGGGTTCCACCCACTTCGCGAAGCCGATGTTGGCCAGCGTGTACTCGTGGGCACAGTAAACCTGCGTGTCACCGGGAAGTGCGGCGATTCTGCTCAAGGAAGCATGCATCTGTTGTGGTGTTCCCTCGAACAAGCGACCGCAGCCGGCCGCAAACAAGGTATCACCGCAGAACAGCACGCCTTCGCCGTAGTAGGCGATATGTCCGGCAGTATGGCCGCCCACGTCGAGTATCCGAAACCGGGCCCCGATGCAGTCCAATTCAATCTGGTCGCCGTCCTCCAGGGGACGGGTAACCTGTGCGATTCTCTCCGCTGCAGGTCCGTAGACCGGCAGATCCGGATAGCGTGACAGCAACCCCGGCAGCCCGCCGGTGTGATCCGCATGATGATGGGTAATCAGCACCGCGCAGGGTTCGAACCGGTTCCTTTTCAGCGCTGCCAGAACCGGTCTGGCGTCACCTGGATCGACGATCGCGACCTGGTTATGCTGCGCCCTTCCGGCCAGCCAGATATAGTTGTCCTGGAACGCGGGTACCGGTTCGACGGTCAACATTGCCGGTGACTCCCGCGGTTCAGCGCGCGTCCGCGAAGTGGCCTTCAGTGCGTTCGTGGCGTTCCTGCGCTTCCACGGTCATGGAGGCGATGGGGCGTGCCTGCAAACGCTTCAGGCCGATCTCCTCCCCGGTGACCTCACAGTATCCGTAACTACCGTCCTCGATTCGCTTCAGGGCAGCGTTGATCTTGCCCAGCAGCTTGCGGTACCGATCGCGTGTTCGCAGTTCCAGGCTGGTTTCACTTTCCGAGTTGGCGCGGTCGACTTCATCACCGACGCCCTGGCCTTCCTCGCGCAGGTGATTGATGGTCTGCTGCGATTCCTCGAGTAGTTCCTGGCGCCAGGCAAGCAGTTGCCGGCGGAAGAATTCGAGCTGCCTGGAACCCATGTACGGCTCGTCCGCTGATGGAACATAACCTTCGAGCAGTTCAACACTCATCAACAAATCTCCGTCCTGGTGCCGGCGGCACCTGTATCTCTAGCCGTGATCTCGTTTCCGCATTTGGGTCACGACGCTGGTTGCGCTCTGCCGAGCACCATTGCCACCGCGCGAGCGCTGCAATAAGCAGGCCGCTATCGGCCAGTCAGCGGATTCGCGCGGGCCACTATTTTGCACGGGGAAACGCAAGAAGCAAGAGGCAAAGGCTTATGGCAGACGATTGCGGGATACCGCCAAGCCTGCCACGGCCCTGTCGGGACAATGCTGGCCAAGGCCGGAGTTTGGTACCGACAGGCTCCTCAGGCGGGTTTGTCTTTCGCGCTACGGGTATTGATGCCGAGTATGGAGTAGGGGGGGCACCAGCCGATCAGCGCAGTAGCGATCGGGACGATACCGATGACGCCCCACCAGCTTCCGTAGTAGAGACCCAGGCCGATGATGACGGCCCCCGCTGCGTAGCGGACGAGTTGATCAGTACTGCCGACATTTTTTCTCATCGGTTTGCTCCTCATGATGAATGGTTGCTGCCCTCGCCGCTGCTATCGAGCAGATCTCTGGTGATCTGTCTGCGTGACCGTGGCGAATGTGCTCTGGCATAGCGTAGACCGATACGTGGCCACAACAGTTCCCGGATGCGCCTTGGCAAGACATTTTCGAGATATTCCAGGGCGGTACCCCTTTCGGTCGCGTTTTGATTCGAAAGGGCGTTGACACACTGAAGCAAGGCATCCTGGGGTAGCGCCAGCCCGAGCACCGTAAAGACGTGATTGAGTTCCGGCGAAGTGGCGACGTTGGTGTGCGTATCCGCAACCACGGTGTGCCCGGAGTGGGGTTCGAGTTCTCGTTCTACCACCTGGTAGGCGAGCCTTCTCGGCAGGTGCAGGGAATCATCCCGGGCGATCATTCGCGCCATCGCCAGCGCGGTGGCCCGCCGCACCGGAAATTCAGTTGCTTCCAGCCCTTGGGTGAGCGCCTCGAAAGCCCGCGGGCTGTGCCACACTTCGATGACTTCCGGTAGTCGTTCGCGTGCGGCAAGCGGGATGTCCGGATCCAGCAGGGCATCGGTCAGTTGTCCGGTTACCCGGGTCACCAGCCAGCGCAGTTCCATGCGTGCGTCGTCGACCAGTTCGGGGTCTGCGAGCAGCGGGACGATGAACGGCACCAGTCCCGGTTCGGTGGCGCTGGTGCGCAGACTTTGACGAACCCTGTGTGGATCCCCGCTGGTCAGTTCGATGATGGTGCTGATCAGCACCCCTGTGCTGTCGAGGTCGCCGTCCGGGGTTGCGGCTTGCGGATCGACCCCGTCGTGTTGTCTGCTCTCGAGTTCGCTGAAACGCGACCTCAGCGTGTCGCGGTCCGAAATCGCGCGTCCGGCTTCCAGCACCTGGCGGGTGGTGGAATCGACTTGATCGGCGTCATCGAGGGTCAGGCTGCCTTCGCGCAGACTTGAGGCAAGCTGATCGACGTAGCCGCGATAGAGACGATTGACCAGCATCAGCGAGATTACCGCCGCCGCCATGGCGATGCTGATCACCAGTGACACCGGCAGATTTGGGACAAAAAACAACAGCGCCATCAACAGGCCCGCTCCGATCAGGTCGCCGAGCCGGTTGGCGCCGACGTCGATGATCGTCTTGGTGGCCCGTTTGTATCGCCACGACAACGGCGTGTAGAGCAGTTCGAAACCGGAGCGAAAAAATGAGTTGGCGACGGCGGATTCCGCTCCCCGCAATACCATTACCGTCCACAGATGGGTGACTGCGGTGGCGAATACACCACCCATGATGACCGCCCCCGGCAAAGCGAACAACGCGCCGGTGAGACCGAAGCGTTGCAACACACGCGTCCCAAAGCCGGTTTGCAAAGCGAAAGTAACGATTCCGGTCACCGAATAGAAGATCGCGAAGAAGCGTGCGAGTTGATCACTGCCGGTCAGTGATTGGGTAGCCTGAGCTTTGATTGCATAGTCGAGCAGCGCGGCCGTGACCGCCACCAGCGCCATCAACGTGGCGATTGATCGCAAATACGGGGATGCCAGGATGCTCTTCACTCCGGCCGCTTCGGGGGCCTGTTGGGCCTTGCCAGGGGGGGGGGTTGTTGTGCCGATCCCCAGCACACCCAGCGCGCAAGCCAGGTGCAGGATCGACAGCACGATCAGCATGGCTCGCAGGTCGAGTACCGACACCACGCGATCCGCGAGCAGGCCGCCTGCAACTCCTCCCAGCGCTGCGGCCGCCGCCACCCTGGGAATCCTGCGCTTGGCTGTATGGGGATCGAAACGTTCGCCCAGAACCGACCAGAATCCGCTGATCAACACCGCGCCGAACGATGCCATGTGCAGGTACAACAGCACGCCCGCGATATCCGGGCGACTCGCGGCGAGCCGCCATTCGACCACGAATAACACCGCACTTACCATGAAGGCGGCCGGCACGATGTGGCCGGGACCCGCCCGGCTTATCAGTCGTGAAATCAACAACACCGCCAGACCAGACAGCAAAGACGCGGCGATCACCACTTTGGGAAGATCGCTGACCGGGAAATTCGACAGAAACAAGGCATCGCGAGTGGCCTTGCCCGCCACCTGGTGGGCGACCATGATGGTGGCGGTAAACATGGCGAACACGATCGATCGCTGGTCGTGATTTTTGATGACAGAATCATTCATGGCGGATTGCACGTTACTTTGCGGACTGTGCCCGGGGCAAGGTGGTGGTAGAGAGCGGCAGTCGAAACTTCCCAGTAACCCGGCACGCTGGCGGCGCCTTGCGGGACCGTCGGCGGCAGGGGCGAGGCGGATACCGACCAAGCGGTTGACTGGCTTGATACCTGCTTGTTTTTGCAGCTTGTCTGGTCTGGTAGCGATACCGTCGTCACTGCTGACGGCATCGTGAGGACCCCAGAGCTTCAATCAGAGCTTCAAATCCGCGAGGACACAACTATGGCAATCAAGCTGTTGCTTGCATCAATGATGGTACTGGCCCCTCTTATCGCATACGCCGACTACGACGCCGGCTCGAGCGCCTACGACGAACGCGATTACGTCCGCGCTTACCAGGAATGGTCCGATGCAGCGCAAAATGGGGATGCGCCTTCGCTGCTGGGTCTGGGGAAACTCCACGAACAGGGCCTGGGTGTTCCCCAGAACTTCATTGTCGCTCATATGTACTACAATCTGGCCGGTGCGCGGGGTAGCCAGGAAGCGCGAGATGCGCGCGATGCATTGGCGGCCAGGCTGACTCCTGAGCTGCTGGTCAAGGCGCAGGAAATGGCTACTGCCAGGCAGCCGCAAGCGGAAGGTTTCGCGCCAGCCGACGCGGTCACTTCGAGTACGGCATCCGGGCCTTCGCGAACGCTGGGACTATCCTGGTCAGGGGTCAGTGAAGCATCGGTGGCGGTTCTGGGTGACCAGGTCGGTCAGCTCAAGAAGCTGCTGCGCGAAGGCACGGACCCCAACGTCCGGCTTGCCAACGGCGATACCCTGCTGTTGCAGGCAGTGCGCAACAGCGGCCTGGCGACCGTGGATGCACTGCTCGGTGCCGGTGCCGATGCCAATGCCAGTGACCCTGGCGGCTGGACTCCCCTCAAGGTCGCGATCTACAGTCGCAAGACCGACGTCGTACGCCGTTTGTTGCAGGCCGGCGCCGACCCGTCCAACCGGACGCCAGATGATCAAACCGCGTTGGCGCTGGCGCAGAGGCTGGGGCAGGCCGATATGGTGGTCATGCTCGGCCGCAAGCCCTAGGAGGCTGTCCGAGATCAGTCTGTTCTCGGACAGCCTTATAGGCAAACCGTGTTGATGTACTCGTGGGCCGGTCAGGCGGGGGGCTGGCTGGCCCTGGTTGAACGCAGCATTTCCTTCGCCATGTTCAGTCCGGTTTTGATCCCCAGCAGATACTGCTGCTCCAGGGTCCGGTTGGCTACACTGGCGTTCATCGCTTCTCGTTGATAGGTATCCATCTGCTGGGACAGCCGTTCAAGCAGCAAGTCTAGACTCACCTCATTGACCGGCTCGTTGCCGGTGTCTGACATCGTCATCACCCCACTTGGCGGCCGCCGGGCCGTGGACAAGATCCGCACCCATGCCATGAGCATAGTTGCTGTACGGGCATGATGCTGATAAATCAGTATACTTCAGCCCACATCGCGGGGGGCTGGAGCTGAGGGGGCTCGATGGCGAACGCATCGCTGGCAGAGAACTTCGATCGCTATTTCAGGGTGGTGTGTGCCGACCGGGAAGCGTTGCGCAATAGCGTGTACCACGTCCGCTGGGAGGTCTACTGCAAGGAGTTTGGCTATGAGAGGCGCCGGGAGGACGGCCTCGAACTGGAGTTCGATGAGTACGATCCGCAGGCCGCGCAATGCCTGATCGTGCACCGGGCAACGGGCTTTCCCGCGGGTTGCGTGCGGTTGGTGCCATCGGGCCCGGTCGACAGACCGCTGCCGTTGATGGCGCATTGCGCGGACAGTCTCATGCTGGAGGCCTGTGGTCCGTCACAGCTGCCGGCCGATGCCAGTTGTGAGATTTCCCGACTGGTTGTGCATACGCGCTTCCGGCGTCGTACCGGTGAGGCTGAGTCCCCATTGGGAGACGTTGATGGCTTGGAGGTCAGCGCCAGCGAGCGGCGTACCTTTCCGCTGCTGTCAGTGGTGCTGTTTCTGGCCGCCACCAGTCTGGTGGTCGAGAGCGGGCGTGTGCACGTGTTCGCGATGATGGAGTTGCGTCTCGCTAGATTGCTCAAGCGTTCGGGGCTGGTGTTTCGCCAGGTCGGCAACGTTACTGAATTCCACGGGCTGCGGGCCGCGCACTATATCCGTATCGATGAGGCAATCAAGGGTCTCAACAGTGAAAACCGCGAGCTGTTCGAGGAGCTGGCGGGCCACCTGCAGGGTTGCCGGGCGTCGTGATGCGGTCGGCGAACGGCGCAGAATCTGCCCTCGGTTTTGGCGCGAAATGGCCGGTACTTGATGTAGACTTCCTGCTTTGGCGAATACGATGCGGTGAAGAATGTCAAAACTCGGTGTTTACGTGGATGTTGCCAACATGCAATGGAACGGCGGCGGGCGTATGCGTTACGACGTGTTGCGCCGGTTCGCCTGCCGGGCAGGCGACGACGCCCAGCGACTCAACGCTTACGCCAGCTTCGATGATGAGGCGGCCCGCCAGGATCCCAAGTACCGGGAGGGCCGGATAGGCTATTTTTCGGTACTCCGGGATCTCGGCTTCAAAGTCATCGAAAAACGGGTGATGTGGTACACGGACGATGACGGCAACCGCTACGGCAAGGCCAATGCCGACATGGATATGGCGGTCGATATCCTGCTTGAGTCCGAGAATCTCGACAAGGTGATGCTGGTCACCGGCGACGGCGATTTCGTCAAGGTGGTGCGCGCCCTGCAGAGCAAAGGCTGCAGGGTCGAGGTGTTGGGTTTCAGCAACGTTTCCGGTGAACTGCGTCGTACCGCGGATTTTTTTATGCCGGGTGATCTGGTGCCGGAATTACTGAACCGCATGCAGGCCGAGGGCGCACCCCCGTGGGGAGACATCGGATCCCGCGTACGCGGGGTCTGCTACCACTACCAGCACGAGAAGCATTTCGGGTTTCTACGCTATCTGGGTGCGATCAGTCCCCACCTGTGGGTGACCGACCGGCACCGGCCGGAGTGTCCGTATCGTACCGTTTTTATGCACGGATCCGCGCTTCCGGGCAGTTTCAACACTGGATCGTTGCCGACCCGGGATACCATCTTCGAATTCACCCTGGTGCAACCGGAGAATGAGGGTCAGGATCCCAGGGCCGAGGATGTCGAGGTGGTCTGCACGCTGTGAGGGTTGGTCGGCGCACGTTGACAGGGGCGCAGGGATGAACTACTGCAGTAAATGCGGTTCCACGGTGGATGTGACGGTTCCCCCCGGCGACAGCCGCGCCCGGCATGTTTGCACCGCCTGTGGTTTCATCCATTACCAGAACCCGCGGATGATCGTAGGCACCGTGCCGGAATGGGATGGCCGCGTACTGCTGTGTCGGCGCGCCATACACCCGCGCAAGAACCTGTGGACGCTACCGGCCGGGTTTCTCGAAAATGGGGAATCCGCCGACCAGGGCGCTGCGCGCGAGACCTGGGAAGAGGCCCGGACGCGGGTCGAGATCGTGGCGCCCTACACGTTGTTGAGCGTTCCGCACGTCGATCAGGTGCATCTCTACTATCGCGCTCGTATGCAGGCCGCCGAATACTCAGCCGGTGAAGAGAGCCTGGAGGTCGAGCTGTTCAATCTTGAGCACATCCCCTGGCAGGAGTTGGCCTTCTCCACGGTCAGGGAAACTCTGAGGCACTATTGTGTCGACCGTGACAAGGGTCGTTGGGGACTGTATTCCGATACCATCGTCCGCCAGGGTGGCCGGGAACGGCGTCTGCGTGAGACCTGAGGCGCTGCTGGCTCAGAGCCGGGAGCATTCCGCGTGCCGAAAACAGTCGACGGTGTGGTCGTTGACCATGCCCACGGACTGCATGAAGGCGTAGCAGATCGTCGAACCGACGAAGCGAAACCCGCGCTTCTTCAATTCGATGCTCATGAGGTCCGATGTCTCCGTGTTGGCGGGTACCTGGCTCAGTTCGGGCCAGTGATTGGTCACTGGCTCGTCATTCACGAAGTCCCAGACAAAATCGCTGAAGCCCCCCGGCTGCTGCTGCAGTTCCAGGAAAGCACGGGCGTTGCCGATCGCTGCCCGAACCTTGAGCCGGTTGCGCACGATGCCGGGGTTGCACAACAGTTGCGCTACCTTGTGATCGTCGTAGCGCGCGATGCGTTCGGCATCGAACGCATCGAAAGCCTCACGGTAGCCCTGGCGTTTTCTGAGAATCGTGATCCAGCTCAACCCGGCTTGCGCGCCCTCGAGAATCAACATCTCGAACAACCGTCGCGGGTCGCGCAGCGGTACGCCCCATTCACGATCGTGATAGTCGACGTACAATGGATCGTCTCCGGCCCAGCCACAACGTTTTGTGGTGCTCATCAGTGCTCCGGCGTTGGTGTTGATATGCGAATCAACACACCACATTAGCAGCGCTGTATGAAACTTCTCAATAACCCGGGGTCTTGGCAGCAACGTGGGTGCGGGCAGTGCCTTCCAGGACACGCCGT
>CBDVAK010000098.1:0-11532 GCA_965371945.1 uncultured Candidatus Competibacteraceae bacterium | reverse complement strand
TGGACAGGATCTGCGGTAGCAGGGTTTCCTCAGACAACTGACCCGAAACACCTGTACGCGGCGTCTGGCCAGATCTCCCAGCGCCGGGGGCGGGACCATAGTGGTCGGGAGCGACTGCCCCTACATGGTATGGGTGGGTTGGTCCGCCTGACTGTAACCGGCCAGGTAAGTATCAATCTTTTTCTGAACCTCAGCACCCTCGGCGCCGGAGAACTGGATCCCGATCCCCGCCGGCCGGTTGCCCATCACCCCTCTTGGGGTGACCCAGACCACCTTGCCGGTAACCGGCAGCCGCTGCGGCTCTTCCATCAGGGTCAACAGCAGGAATACGTCGTCACCGATCTCGTATTGTTTTTCGGTAGGAATGAACAGACCACCCTGGGCCAGAAACGGCATATAGGCCCTGTGCAAAGACTGTTTGTCCTTGATCGCCAGTGACATGACCCCCTGACGGGGAGATTTGGAACTCATCCTGACCTCTGCAACCACCTAAGGAGCACTGTAGCATGGCACCGAGAAGCTCAACCCGCCGGCCCCGCAGTCAGCCGTCGGCTGCATTCCAACAACAGATCCTCGAACACCAGCTGCCGAACCGCCGAAGTATCGCACAGTTCGGCTGCCCTTTGGGCCTGCTCCAGCAACTGCAGCAAGGCTCCGGGACTGACATCAGCCGCCATGCGCCGCAATTCCCGGGCCAAATCCGGATTCTCCAGCGAGACAGGGTCATCCACCATCGACCATCGCGCCAAATCCCGCAGCCAGCTTGCCAGCATATCGCAGATCTCCGCAGCTGCACCGGCGCTCCATTCCCGCGCCACCACGAGTACCCCGACGGTGCCACGCACCATGGCCAGAAACTGATCGAAATATCCCTGGCGCCGCTGCAGATAGCCGCCCTTGAGCAGATCCAGCGCGCGTATGGGAGCACCACCGGCCAGCATCAGCGCGGTCGCGCAATCACCTTCCCCCCCCTGCGCAGCAATCCACTCGCTGGCCCGGGCCGGGGTCGGTGTATCGACGACCACGGACTGACAACGACTGCGAACGGTGGCCGGCAGCCTCGCCGCTACGTCGGTGACCAGGATCAAGAAGGTGCCGGCAGGAGGTTCCTCGAGCGTCTTCAACAATGCATTCGAGGCATTCTCGTTCATCCGCTGCGCCGCTTCGATACAGGCCACCTTGCGAGCACCCAGTTGCGGTGTCAAAGCCACCAGGCGGGTCAACTCCCGAATCTGCTCGACCACGATGACCTTGTGCTGTTGTTCGACCTGGACACTGAAAAAATCCGGGTGGGCCCCACCACCAAACACCTGACAACTGTGGCATTTGCCACAAGCGAGATTGTCTGTCCCGGGTCGTTGACACAACAGCGCCGCGGCTGTCACCCGGGCGAGCCTGCGTTTGCCGAGACCGCTGACACCGCTTAGCAGCAGAGCATGCGGAAAACGGTCGGCCTCCAGCCGGTGGGCCAGGTGTTCCCAGTGACCGCGCTGCCACGGCAGTGGCTCAGTCCAGGACGCCGCTGCCATATTCCCTCACGCTGGCGCGTACCCGCTGCTGAACATCGGTAATCGAGCCACGGGCGTCGATCACCCGATAGCGTTCCGGAGCATCGAGCGCACGCTGCAGGTAGGCATCACGGATTCGCTCGAAGAAAGCGTGATTCTCGGTTTCGAACCGGTCCGGCACCGCACGATTCCCGGCCCGATCCAGGCCCTCGGCAACAGCGATATCGAACACCAGCACCCGGTCCGGGCGCAAGCTCCCCTGCACCCAATCCTCGAGGACGGCGACACGGTCGAAGCCCACCCCCCGCCCGGCCCCCTGGTAAGCATATGACGCATCGGTAAAGCGATCGCACAGAACCCAGCGACCTGCGTTCAGGGCCGGTTCGATGACTGTGCGGATGTGCTCGGCACGGGCAGCAAACATCAGCAGCAGTTCGCTGTCCGCGGACATCGCCGGGGTGCGGTGATCGAGCAACAGCCCCCGGATCTCCTCGCCCAGCAATGTGCCACCCGGTTCCCGAGTGGCCACCGGCTCGATACCCCGGCTCGTGAGCCAGTCCGCCAATAGCTCCAATTGAGTACTTTTGCCGGCCCCTTCGACACCCTCGAAGGTGATGAGGGGACCTCTCACTGCTTGAGCTGGAACTTGCGCACCGCCCGATTGTGATCGACCAGCGTTGCCGAAAACTGATGGCTGCCGTCGCCACGGGCGACAAAATACAGCGCGTCGCCATCGGCCGGATGCAGCACAGCACGTATGGCATCGGCCCCGGGCATGGCGATCGGTGTGGGCGGCAACCCGGTGCGGGTGTAAGTATTGTAAGGGGTATCCTGACGCAGGTCACGGCGCCGCAGGTTGCCGTCGAAGGCCTCGCCCAGACCATAGATGACGGTCGGGTCGGTCTGCAGTTTCATGCCGCGCCGCAAACGCCTGATGAAAACCCCGGCAATTTGCGGACGCTCGCTCGCCATGCCCGTTTCCTTTTCGACTATGGATGCCAGAATCAGGGCCTGCTGGGGATTCTCCAGCGGCAGATCAGGGGTACGATCGGCCCACTGCTGCTCAAGCTCCCGATCCATTGCCCGTTGTGCCCGCGCCAGAAACTGCTGGTCAGTGGTCTGGCGCGGGAAATGATAGGTGTCCGGGAAAAACCGCCCTTCCGGATGCACACCCTGCTGGCCCAGGCGCGCCATGATTTCCTCGTTGTCGATATCGTCCAAGGTCTGAATCAACACCGGATCTGCGCGCACCGCGGCCATGACCTCGTCAAAGGTCCAACCTTCCACCAGGGTCAGTGCATACTGCGTTACCCGCCCGGAGACCAGCAGATCAAGCAGTTGTGACGGTGTCGTCCCCGCTGGCAGCAGGTATTCGCCAGCCTTGATTCGATGCGCCTGTCGCCTCTGCCGTGCCAGGATCTCGAGATAGAGCGGATGTCTGTCCAGCAGACCCTGTGCGGCCAACTGTCTCGCCAGGGTCCTGATGGTCGTGCCAGGTTTGACTTGCAGGCTTACCTGGTCGGCGCCGGTGTGGAGCGATCGTTCAGAAAATGCGAGCAGGTCCTGGTAAAAGTAGGCGGCGGTACCGACTGCAACCACCAACAGCAGCAGCAAGAGAACGAAAAAGGTACGCACCGACGCTAGCGCTTAGAATTGTAGTGGCTGTGTTCAGGGCAAGCGCTTGAAGATGACGGTGCCATTGGTGCCCCCGAAACCAAATGAATTGGACAACACGACGTCCAGTTTCATTTCCTGTGCGGTATGCGGCACGAAATTGAGATCGCAACCATCATCCGGATCGTCCAGATTGATGGTCGGTGGCGCCACCTGGTCACGCAGGGCAAGCAGGCAGAAAACAGCTTCCAGCCCACCGGCGGCACCCAAGGCGTGACCGGTCATCGACTTGGTTGAACTCACCGCCAGTCGATAGGCATGATCACCAAAGGCCGCCTTGACCGCCTCGGCCTCGGCCAGATCCCCGGCTGGAGTGGAAGTGCCGTGCGCATTGATATAGTCCACGGCATCCGGGTTCAGTCCGGCATCCTGCAGCGCCAGTTCCATACAGCGACGCGCGCCACCGCCACCAGGCGCGGGCAGCGTCATGTGATAGGCATCGCTGTTCATGCCAAAGCCGACCAGCTCCGCGTATATGTTGGCGCCGCGCTCGCGCGCGCTGTCCAGCCGTTCGAGCACCACCACGCCGGCACCGTCAGCCAGCACGAAACCATCCCGTGCGCGGTCCCAGGGACGACTGGCGAGCTCCGGCGCGTCGTTGCGGGTCGACAATGCCCTGGCTGAAGCAAAACCGCCGATTCCGGTAGGTGTGGAAGCCATCTCCGCGCCACCGGCGATCATCACATCGACCTCACCGTGGGCAATCATACGCCCGGCAGTGCCGATACTGTGAGTGGCACTCGCGCAAGCCGAAACCAGAGCCAGATTGGGTCCCTGGATGCCATAGCGGATCGACAGGTTACCGGAGATCATGTTGATGATGCTGCGAGGTACGAAGAAGGGTGAGATCTTCCTGGCCCCCCCTTTCAGATAGGAGCCGTAGGCATCCTCGATACCGGGAAGGCCACCAATGCCCGAACCGATTGAAATGCCGATCCTTTCGCGATTTGCGTCGGTGATTTCAAGCCCCGCATCACTGATCGCCTGGATCGCGGCACCCATTCCGTAATGGATGAAATGATCCATCTTGCGTGCCTCCTTGGGAGACACGTACTCATTGACGTCGAACCCGGGCACCGAGCCACAGAATCGTACCGGCATGGCGGACGCATCGAAATGCTCGATCGGCCGGATGCCGCTGCGACCTGCCAGAATATTCTCCCACCCCTGCTCGACCGTCGGGCCAACGGGCGACACCAGCCCCAGTCCGGTCACGACTACGCGTTGTCTGCTCACCTTGGCTTTACCTCAAGGGGGCACCGCGGAACTTCGAAAGAATTTCCCGAAATACCGGGCAGGACTTTGGCAGCCGCAACACCCAAACGGGGAGTTGCGGCTGTTATCGAAGACATTACATAAACTCGGATATCAACTCGCAGGATCACTCACCGAGATGCGCAGTCACATAGTCGATCGCCTGCTGCACGCTGGTGATCTTCTCTGCATCCTCGTCCGGAATCTCGCATTCGAACTCTTCCTCGAGGGCCATCACCAGTTCCACGGTATCGAGCGAATCGGCGCCCAGATCATCCACGAACGACGCATCATTTCTGGCGTCCTCTTCTTTTACGCCAAGCTGCTCGACGATGATCTTCTTAACGCGCTCTTCGATGCTGCTCATCTTCCAGGTTTCCTCCCAACTTCATCTGGGGCAGTCCAGGCTGCCGGGGCCCATTGTATGCAAAAGCTCGGGTGCGATCCACATTGTTGCAATCAAGGGCATCAAACAACTTTTTGAAACATTTACCTATAGTTGCCGCAACTTCTTCTAGTTCATAACCATACCACCGTTGACATCAATCGTGCTTCCCGTGATGTATGCCCCTTCACTGGACGCCAGAAACGCCACCGCGGCGGCGACATCTTCGGCCTGTCCCAGCCGCCCCAGCGGAATCTGCCCGATCAGCGCTGCACGCTGTTGTTCAGGCAAAGCGCGTGTCATATCGGTATCGATAAAACCTGGAGCTACGATGTTGACCGTGATGCCACGACTGCCCACTTCCCGGGCCAATGACCTGCTGAATCCACCCAGTGCCGCCTTGGCCGCCGCATAGTTGCACTGGCCCGGGTTGCCGGTCATCGCCACTACCGAGCCCATATTGATGATCCGCCCGTGACGGGCCTTCATCATCCCTCGAAGCACCGCTTTGCTCATCCGGAACACGGCCTTGAGATTGGTATCCAGGATGGCGTCCCATTCCTCGTCTTTCATTCGTATCAACAGATTGTCGCGGGTGATGCCGGCGTTGTTGACCAAAACCGTTGGCGCACCCCAGCGTTCGGTAACGGCTTTCAGCACCCCGGTCACCGAGTCCTGATCACAAACGTCGAGCACTAGCCCTTGACCGGTCACCGCAGCCGCGTTCAGGGCATCGGTGACGGCACTGGCCCCCGCCTCGCTGGTCGCCGTGCCAATAACGGTGGCGCCGCACTGCCCCAGCCGGAGCGCCACGGCACGCCCGATTCCACGACTGGCTCCGGTTACCAGTGAAATCTCACCATTCAGATTCATCGACCTTACGCCTCCAGTGCCTTGCTCAGGGTAGCCGGATCGAACACCGGCAACGAGCGCAGATCACGATCGATACGCCGGTTCAATCCGGACAGCACTTTTCCCGGGCCACACTCGATCAGCCGGTGTGCACCGCGATCGCGGAGTGCTCGTATCGTTTCCACCCAGCGCACCGGACGGTACATCTGGCGGGTCAGGGCCTCACGAATCGCGGCCGCGGTTGGATGGTCGCTGACGTCCACGTTGTGCAGCACTGGAATCCGGGGGGCCTGAATGTCGACACTTTCCAGGCGGGCCCGCAAAGCGGCAGCAGCGTCTCGCATGAGAGCGCAATGGGACGGTACGCTCACGGGCAGCAGCAACGCCCGTTTGGCGCCGCGCCCACGAGCGAGTTCAATGGCACGGGACACCGCCTCGCAGTGACCAGCGACCACCACCTGACCCGGTGCATTGAAGTTGGCTGCCTCAACCACCGCACCCTCAGCAGCCTCGATACAGATTTCACTGACGACGCTGTCTTCCAGGCCCAGTATCGCAGCCATCGCGCCTATCCCTTCCGGTACTGCCTGCTGCATGAGCCGTCCGCGCTCCGCAACCAACGCCACGGCATCCGTGAACGCGATGGCGCCCGCCGCCACCAGAGCGGTGTATTCGCCGAGACTGTGACCGGCAAGGATCTCGGGCGTGCCCCCTCCGGTCAGCTTCCAGACCCGCCACACCGCCACGCCGGCCGCCAGCATGGCCGGCTGGGTGTTACGGGTCGCACCCAACCTGGTATCCGGCCCCTGCTGGACCAGATCCCACAAATCCAGTCCAAGCACCTGTGAGGCTTCCTCGAAGGTATCGGTGACCACGGCCTGATCGGCGGCCAGTGCCGCCAGCATCCCCACCGACTGGGATCCCTGGCCCGGAAAGATCATCGCCAGGGCAGATCGGTTATCGTTCATGCTGTGTCACTCCGAATCCGCATCGACCCGACTAGATCACGCGCCCGACACTGTGGCGCGCCGGCTAGTATTTCAACAACGTGGCACCCCAGGTGAAGCCACCGCCAAAGGCCTCCAGCAGCACCAGGTCACCGCGCTTGATGCGACCATCCCTGACCGCCTCGTCGAACGCCAACGGGACCGAGGCCGCGGAGGTGTTGCCGTGCCGTTCGACCGTCACCACCACCTTATCCATGGGCAACCCCAACTTGCGCGCGGTCGCTACCAGGATTCGGGTGTTGGCCTGATGTGGCACCAGCCAGTCGATATCAGAACGGGCCAGGCCGGCGGCATCCAGTGCCTCATCGACTATCCCGCTGAGATTGTTGACGGCCCACTTGAATACTTCATGACCGCGCATCTCCACACAGGTCCGGTCACGCAGCTCCGAGTCGGCATCCTGGGATGGCCCACCGGGCACCCACAGGTGCTTCCGATACCGGCCGTCCGCGTGCAACACGCTGGATAGCACTCCCGGCTCCTGCGCCGCTTCAAGCACCACCGCACCGGCACCATCCCCGAACAGGATGCAGGTGCCGCGATCAGTCCAGTCGATAATGCGGGTGAAGGTTTCGGCCCCCACCACCAGCGCCCGGTGAGCGCCGCCGGTACGGATGAACCGATCTGCCACGTCCAGGGCGTAGATAAACCCCGCGCACACCGCCTGCAGATCGAACGCCGGGTAGCCGACGCCGCCCAGCCTCTCCTGCAATTTGGTCGCGGTACTGGGGAATATGTGGTCCGGGGTGGTGGTCGCCACCACGATCAGATCGATCGAGTCGGGGTGCAGATCAGCAGCTTGCAATGCATTGCGAGCCGCGTATTCGGCAAGATCACAGGTAGTCTGACCGGGTGCCGCCCTTCTACGCTCCCGTATCCCGGTGCGCTCGCGGATCCACTGATCGCTGGTGTCGACCATGTGTTCCAGATCAGCGTTGGTGATGACCTCCTCCGGAAGATAACCTCCGGTCCCCGCGATACGCGAGCCGGTCACGCACTCTGTTCCTGTTGCTGCAAGCGCTCGAGGTGCACGCGGATACGATCCGGGACATTCTTCTCGACTTCCCGGGCACCGATTTCAATGGCGTGTTCGAATGCCACGGCATCGGCCCCACCATGACTCTTGATGACGATCCCCTGCAGGCCCAGCAGACTGGCGCCGTTGTAACGACGTGGATCTATCCGCCGTCCCAGCCTGGCCAGCACCGGATAGGTGATGGCGCCCATCAGGCGGGTCAGCAGGTTGCGGCCGAACTCCTCATGGATCATGCCGCGGATCATCCGGGCCACACCTTCACTGCTCTTGAGGGCGACATTGCCCGCGAATCCATCGCAGACGATCACGTCAGCGTCCCCGGTATAGATTGCATCCCCCTCGGCATAGCCGATGTAGTTGAGGTCTGTCGCGGCCAGCAACGCCGCGGCATCCTTGACCTGTTCGTTGCCCTTGATTTCTTCCTCGCCGACGTTGAGCAAGGCTACCCGGGGCCGCGGCTTGTCATCGACTGCCCGCGCCAGTTCCGTCCCCATCAGGGCGAACTGCACCAGGTGTTCCGCCTTGCTGTCGACGTTGGCGCCCAGATCCAGCACCAGTGTATGGCCACGCTGTGACGGCAATGCCGTGCAGATTGCGGGGCGTTTGATTCCTGGCAGGGTGCGCAGCACGAACCGGGCTATCGCCATCAATGCACCGGTATTGCCGGCGCTGATACAAGCGTGGGCTTCACCACTCTTGACCAGATTGATGGCCACCCGCATGGAGGAATCCTTCTTGCCGCGCAGCGCTTGCGCGGGTGCTTCGTCCATCGCCACGACCTGGCTGGCCTGCTGCACTTCAAGCCGTGGGTGGCTGGCCGCATCATGGCTTCGCAAGCTGGCCTGCAACCGCTGTGCGTCCCCGACCAGGACCAGACTGAGATTCTGACGCCCCTCAACCGCCGCGCACGCAGCCGGCACCACGACATCGGGACCGTGGTCGCCGCCCATCGCGTCGAGGGCAATGGTGATGGGCTGCTTCACGCCATAGGGCTCGGAGTCCTCACCCTGGCGGGTCAGTCTTCTTCCCGCGATGCAATCACCTGGCGCCCGCGATAGAATCCGTCGGGACTGACATGGTGACGTCGATGAGTCTCACCGGTGGTCGGCTCCACCGACAGCGTAGGTGCCGAAAGCGCATCATGGGCACGCCTCATGCCCCGCTTGGAACGGGTCTTGCGAGTTTTCTGTACCGCCACTTGCGTTACTCCTGTTGGTCCGTGTTTGCCCGCTTGAGCAACGCTCGAAGATCGGCAAAGGGACGTTGACGTTGCGCGGCTTCCGGCAGTGGATGCCGCGCGGAATCATCCACGCCGGTGCCCGACCCATCATCCATCTTGCAGCTCGCGCCACCCACATGCCGCGCCACCGTGGGCATCGCGAGAATCAGCTCGTCGGCGACCAGTTCCGCCAGCACAACACGGTCGCCATTAGCCACCACCAGCGGCTCATAGTCTCGCGGTAACAGCACGGAACCGGACTCCTGATCGATCAGGCCCAGCTCGATCGGCACATCCAATGGCACCACCATCGGTTCCATGCAGCGCTGGCAGATTACTCTGACCGAGGCGCTGACACGCCCCCTGACCCAGGCACGACCCTGCTGATCACGACACCCGGTCAGCTCGACCAGCGCCTGGCCGTCACTATCACATAGCAATGATTGCAACCGCGGCATATCGGCAAGAGGAATCTCGACCCGCAGGCTGTCCCCACTCTCGACCAGCTGCCACGGATCCAGCAGCGCTGGGGCCGGGTCCGACATGGCGCGCAATAGTAGCTACCCGAAAGGCAGCTGTCAAAGCACTTTTTTCAGCCCATGCCCGCCCGGCCGCCAAGCTCAGAACTCTCTGAATCAAGTGCCTTTTTCTGAGCGTCGAGCAGCACCTTCCGACGTGCTAATGTGGACCACCGGATCGCAACCGACCAAGCCGAGCCCCACAGTGGAACAATTGATCTGTAGTGAAAACGGTGCCGTCCCCCGCCTGCCGGATGGCCGATTGCTGGTACTCGCTTCCTCGTCACCCTACCGACGTGAGTTGCTGGACCGCCTCGATCTCCCCTTCGCAACATGCTCGCCGCAGGTTGACGAAGCCTCACGGGATGGCGAGCTACCTCGGCAACAGGTACAGCGGCTGGCGATCGCCAAAGCCGCCGCAATCGCCGATGGGATGAGCGATGCGCTGGTCATCGGTGCGGATCAACTCGCCAGTTGTGACGGCAGTACGATGGGCAAGCCGGGTTCGTTCGAGACTGCGCGCCGGCAACTGCGGGCGATGTCGAACCAGGTCGTTACTTTCCACACCGGCCTCTGTCTCCTGGATGCAGCCAGCGGTCGTAGCCAGAGTGATGTGGTGCCTTTTCAAGTCTGCTTTCGCCGCCTCCGCCAAGCCGCGGTGGACCGCTACCTGAGACGCGAGCAACCCTTTGACTGTGCGGGCAGTTTTCGCAGCGAAGGGCTGGGGATCACGCTGTTCGAGTGGTTACGCGGTGACGATCCCAACGCGCTGATCGGCCTGCCATTGATCCGCCTGGTATCGATGCTGGCGCAGGAGGGCATCGAAGTGCCCTGAACTTCCTCTACCAGCGGGTCGACAGGCGGGTGCGGTCATCTAAAACCGTACTGAACAAAGTCTGCACCCGCTCCGCCAGTCGCGTAAACAGATCGCGGCTGGTGGTGAAATCGACCAGTGTCTCGGCACCGATCTTTTCCCGCGCCACGTAGCGAATATCACCCAGGCCATCCACCAGGCCCAGCTCCAGTGCCTGTTTGCCGGTCCAGACTTCGCCGCTGAACAGGTCGTCACGATCACCCTTGAGCCGCGACCCGCGCCCCTCTTCCACCGCCTCGATAAAGTGCTGATGGATGCCATCCAGCAGGGTCTCCAGATGGGCGACGGACTCTGATTTCAGAGGCAGAAACGGGTCTAGCGACGCCTTGTTCGTGCCCGCCGTGAACAATCGTCGCTGGACGCCGAGTTTCTCAATAGCGTCGACAAAACCAAAGCTGTCGGTACGCACCCCGATCGAGCCCACCAGGCTGGAACGGTTTGCATAGATCTCGTCGGTCGCCACCGCCACGAAATAGCCTCCGGAAGCGCCGACATCCTCGATCACGGCGTACATCGGGATGTCCGGATATTCCTCGCGCAGCCTGCCGATCTCGTCATGAATATTGGCCGACTGCACCGGGCTGCCGCCAGGTGTGTTGAGCCTGAGAATGACACCCACCGTCGCGTCATCCTCGAAGGCATCACGAAGCCCGGAAATGACATCGTCTGCACTGGCCTTACCGTCCGCATCGATCACACCCTTCAGTTCCACGACTGCGGTGTGCTCTCCGGACACCGCCGGACCGGCGCCCCGAAACTCGGGAATCAACAGCGCCAACACGACGCCGAGGTACAGCAGAAACAGAGACTTGAACAGGATTCCCCAGCGCCTGCTGCGACGCTGCTCGACGATACCGGCGAGCATGACGCGGCTCACCTGCGCCTGGTACCAGCGCTGTTCCGCGCCGTTGCTGCCAGCTTCGTGGGCGGCCGGCTCCGAAACCCTGCTGTCAGTATCGTTCATAACGTCCCGTCGGTTGTTGGCCGCGGCGCCCTGCTCGTACCCGATCGCCGCTGAAGGCCATCGAGCAGTGCGGGAAGCTCGGCAATTGAGTTCAGAAATGCCAGCGGCCGATACGCAGCCAGGCGACCACGCTCATGCACACCGTAGCAGGCTGCCAGATGAGCCGTACCGGCATTGTGAGCCATTTCCAGGTCGAAAGCACTGTCACCGATCATCACCACCTCGTCGGCCGGCAACCCGA
>CBDVAK010000097.1:0-11551 GCA_965371945.1 uncultured Candidatus Competibacteraceae bacterium | reverse complement strand
GCGGCGCCACCCGGCAACACCAGCGTCACGAGCGCCATCACCACCAGCAAACGGTTCGCGATTCTGATTCGCAAGGTCCTCCCCCTCCCACAAGATGTCGTTCGAGTCATCGTGCCAGACCGAAGCCCGATCAAACAAGGCCAGTTGCCGCCATTTCGCATTTGTGCGGCATCTTCACAACGCATACCCAAACTTGATTGAGCTATGTCATTGTAGTGGTGCGGGTGCCTAAACAGAATGCCGCGGCTGTGGGTAATACCGCCGGCGCAAGCGCGGGCTTACGGGAGTGACAGTTGGCGGACACGATTTCGATTGCAATCACCGGGGCTGGGGGCGCGGGCGCCATCACCACCGGAGAGTTGTTGCTGGATGCCGCCGGTCGCCACGGCTGGTACGGGCTGATGCGGCGTTCGGTGGGCCCACAGATTCGCGGCGGCGAGTCCGCCGCCCTGCTGCGGCTGTCGAGCGCGCCGGTACAATGCCTGGACGACCAGTTCGACCTGCTGGCGGCGCTGGACTGGACTCATGTGGAACGCTTCGCCGCCGAGATCCCGCTGGGTGAGCACAGCGAGATTGTGGCCGATCCCGCCGCCGGCGAAACGCCCGACGTATTCCGCTCCACTGGTGCCCGGGTAACCCCGGTAGCCTGGCGCTCGATGAGCCGCGAGATCAGCGGAGGTCGCGCCAACATGCTGGCACTCGGGTTGCTCGCGGCGCGGATCGGGTTGCCGGTGACGGTGCTGGAACAAGCGATCTCCGATCGATTCGCGGACCGTGGCGATGCTGTGTTAACAGCCGCCTCGCAGTGCCTGCAAGCTGGTTTTGCCGTCGCTGGCGGGGCCACCGCCAGGAAACTCGCGAACCCTCGCAAACAAGGCGCCGGCAGATGGCACATCAGCGGCAACCAGGCCTGCGGGCTGGGCGCCTTGCGTGCCGGTGTCCGCTTTGTCGCCGCCTATCCGATCACGCCGGCCACCGATCTGCTCGAGTGGCTGGCACCGCGCCTGGAGCAGATGGGCGGAGAACTGGTGCAAGCGGAGGACGAACTGGCCTCCATCAACATGGTACTGGGTGCTTCATACGGTGGCGTACCCGCGCTGACCGCGACCTCAGGTCCCGGTCTGGCGCTGATGAGTGAGGCACTGGGACTGGCGGTGGCCAGCGAAACACCAGTGACCGTGGTCAACGTCATGCGTGGCGGCCCGTCCACCGGCATACCCACCAAGTCGGAGCAGACCGACCTCAACATCGCGCTCTACGGTTTGCACGGAGAGGCGCCGCATCTGGTGCTGGCCCCGACTTCGATCGGCGACTGCGCCTACACCACCGAATGGGCCGTCCAGCTGGCCGAGCACCTGCAGACAGCCAGCATCGTCTTGTCCGACCAGGCCATGGGACAGGCGGCGGCAATCGTCGAGCCACAACTGCGACGCCCGGCTACGACGCCACGCGTGACGGCGGCACCAACACCCGGCCCCTATCTGCGCTATAAGCTCACCGAGCCCGGGGTGTCACCGATGGCGCTACCGGGCAGCGTCGGGCTTGCCTATACCGCTGACGGCCTGGAACACGACGAACACGGCACGCCGTCCAGCCGGGGCGACCATCACCGTCAGCAACTGGATAAACGTCTGCGCAAGATCGAGACCCATGACTACGGCGCAGCCTGGGCCGAGCTCGAGGGCAGGGGGCCAATCACAATCGTTACCTGGGGGTCGATCACCGGTGCGGTGCGTGAAGGCCTGCAACGGGCACGCGCGCTGGGTATCGAGGCACGCCTTGTCGCCCTGCGACTGCTAGCGCCGTTGCGGACCGGGCCGCTGATCAAGCTACTGGCGGAGGCCGAGCACGTGCTGGTAGTGGAACAAAGCCACTCCGGACAGTTCTTCGACTATTTGCGATCCCGGGGAGCACTGTCCGACACCGCCACCAGCCTGGCCCTGCCCGGGCCGCTGGCGATCACTCCCGGGCAGGTCTGTGATGCACTGAGGCAATGGAGCTGAACCATGGATGCGGCCGTTCCAATCCTCAAGGCGAAGGACTACAAGTCAGCGACGAAGCCGGTCTGGTGCCCCGGCTGCGGGCACTTTGCGGTGCTCAGCGCCATCACCAAGGCGCTGGCCTTCCTCCGGCTGTGCCAGGAACAGACCGCGTTGATCTCCGGTATCGGTTGCTCATCCCGGGTACCTGCCTATACCTCGGTGTTCGGTTTCCACGGCATCCACGGCAGGGCTCTGCCAGTGGCCACCGGTCTCAAGATCGCACGGCCGGATATCACGGTGCTGGCTACCGGCGGCGATGGCGACGGTTTCTCCATCGGTGGCAACCACTTCCTGCATGCCTGCCGACGCAATCCGGACATCACCTACATCGTCATGGACAACGAGGTCTACGGCATGACCAAAGGTCAGGCCTCACCCACTACCGAGCCCGGCTGGACCCACAGCAAGCTGACGCCGCACGGTACCGGGGTCCGCCAGTTCCAGCCAGCCGCCATCGCCCTGGCCGCGGGCGCGGGGTTTATCGCCCGTGGCTTTTCCGGCGACCCGAACAGCCTGGCGCATATGCTGGTGGAAGCCATCCAGCACCGCGGGTTTTCGTTCGTACAGGTACTCAGCCCCTGCCCGACCTACCGGCCTGAGCAAAAAGAGTGGAAGCATACGGTGCGGGGCTTCGAACCGCCCCCCAGCCGGGACGTCATCGAGGCGGCGACACGCATCCACGCCGACGACGGCTTCTCGACCGGCGTCATCTACACCAGAGGGCCGCGAGGCGCCGACCCCGTGGCGAAACCCTCGCCGGCCGGTATCGGGCCCATAGAACTGGAGTTCCGGATATGAGCGATCTGCGCGGCATAGACAGCGTCGAGTTGTTTCTGGCACATGCTCTGGAACTGGAACAGGAATCCTGCGATCGGCTTACCGAGCTGGCCGATGTCATGGCGGTCCACAACGACGATCAGGCCGAGCAGCTATTGCGCAAACTGGCCCACTACAGCAGCAAGCACGCAGCAGAAGTGGAATCCATGACCGCCGGCCTGGAACTGCCGAAGCTGGCACCCTGGGAATTCAGGTGGCTGGATGCCGAAGGTCCGGAAACTGCGGCCTGGTCCGATATCGACTACCTGATGACCGAGACCGCGATCGTGCAGGCGGCGCTGGAGGCCGAAAGCCGGGGGCAGCGCTACTACGCCGCGGTCGCGGCGCAGACGCCTGACCCGCAAGTGCGGCGGATGGCGGGCGAATTCGCCGAAGAGGAGGCCGAACATGTCGAAATGATACGCCGATGGCTGCTCGACAACGCCGGCAACGAGCAACCACGCCCCGACGATCTCGATCCCCCCAACCAGCCTGGGTAGTGCATTCGTAGCGATTCGACCGGGTGCTGATCGGGCTACAGCGCATAGACCGCGAGTACACCTTCCACACCACAGATATGAGTCACCACAGACTCGGGTGGCTGGCATTCGATATCCACCAGGGTACAGGCGATTTCACCACGCGACTTGTTGAGCAGATCGACGATATTGATATCCGCGTCGGCAATGGCCGCGGTAATGCCTTCCAGCATTCTGGGCACATTGGTATGCACCACCACGAAACGACAACCCCCACTGCGCGGCATCTCCAGGTTGGGAAAGTTGACCGAATTGCGAATCGTGCCGTGTTCGAGGAAGGCGCGGATGCGTTGGGCCACCATGACCGCACAATTGTCCTCCGATTCAGTCGTCGATGCGCCCAGGTGAGGCAGGCTCAGAACGCCTTGCACCCCTTTCAAGGCCAGGCTTGGGAAGTCGGTCACGTAGCGGCGCAGGCGTCCGGATTGCAAAGCCTGGGTGATGGCTGCCTCATCGACGATGGCGTCACGCGAGAAATTCAACAAGGTGGCATGTTCAGGCAGATGCGCAAGCCGCTCGGTGTTGATCAGCGCGCGTGTGGTGTCGGACAACGGCACATGCAGGGTGACAAAGTCGGACTGCTGCAGAAGCTCGCCGATACTACCTGCCTGGACGGTGCTTGATGACAATCGCCAGGCATTGTCCAGGCTCATGTGGGCATCGTAACCGACCACCCGCATGCCCAGGCTGTGGGCCGCATTGGCCACCTGAACGCCGACCGAACCCAGACCGATCACTCCCAGAGTGCGCCCCTTGAGTTCGATACCCTTGAAGCGTTTCTTGCCAGCCTCCACTGCCTGCTTGATCTGCTGGTCGCTACCCTCCAGCCCAGCAGTAAACTCCAGCGCAGCACAGATGCCACGCGCCGACATCAGCATCCCGGCCAACACCAGTTCCTTGACTGCGTTGGCGTTTGCCCCGGGAGCATTGAACACCGGCACGCCCCTGGCGGTCAGCCGGTCCACCGGAATATTGTCGACACCGACCCCGGCGCGACCCACCGCCTTGAGTGAATCCGGAATCTGCCAGTCACGCAGGTCCTGGGATCGCAACAGCACCACATCAGGTTGTGATATCTCGGTTCCGGTCTCGTATTGTTGGCGCGGAAGCTCCTCCAGTCCTTTGACCGGGATGGTGTTGAACGTCAAAACCTTGTACATGGGGTCAATCGTCTCCTGAATGCCTTTCGATGGTTGACTCGAGCCGCTCGGGTGTGCGCGTGCGCGGTGTCGCACGCAGTTGCAGATGGGCACCCGCCCTGATCAGCAGGTTGGCGCTCACTGGCGCCGTCAGAAACAGAAAAAAGCTGACCAGCAGTTCATGCAGACTGAGGCCATCGCCCCGACTGCTGAAATAGACCACCGAGGCCAACAGCACGCCGCCGACACCCAGAGTCGTGGCCTTGGTGGGGGCGTGCAGGCGGGTATAAAAATCAGGGAATTTGACCAGGCCGATGGAGCCGATCAGCACGAACACGGAACCGAACAGCAGAAACAGCGACACGATGATCTCGATCAGCATGATGGTTGCTCGCTCCCCTACTCGATGATGTCGCCGCGCATCAGGTACAGGCACAACGCTACGGTGCTAACGAAGCCGAGCATGGCGATCAGCAGGGCGGCTTCGAAATAGGAACTGGTGGCGCCATAGATGCCGTAGACCACCAGTAGCGCCAGGGAATTGATGTAAAGCGTATCCAGCGCCACCACGCGATCCGGAAGTGCCGGGCCTCGGAACAGGCTCCACACATTGAGCAGCAATGCGGCGCCGATCAGGGCAAAGCTGATAGGCAGCACCACGCTCAACATGAAAATATCTCCTTCAACGGCGCTTCGTAGCGGCGACGGATGCTGTCCACCAGCTCCTTTTCATCGACCAGATCCAGGCTGTGGATCAACAGCAGGCGCCGATCCTCGCTGACATCCGCCGATATCGTCCCCGGTGTCAGCGAAATGGTGCTGGTCAGCACGGTGATGGCGAAGTCATCGGTCAGTTGCAGCTCCATCTCGAAAAAAGCCGGGCGCAGACTGCTGTTGGCCACGAACACCAGCCGTGCGACGGTCATGTTGGCGACCAGGATGTCCCACAGCAGCACCGCCACATAGCGCAGCAGTATTCCCCAGTGCCCCACCGTCGGCGCTTCCGGCCAGAACCGCCGGGTCATGAGCGGGATACCGATACCGAACAGCGCCCCCAGGACGATCTGTCCCGGCGCCAGCGAGTTGTTCAACAGCAACCAGGCAACCAGCAGAAACAGGCTCAGGGCCGGGTGCGGCAGCAGTCTAGTCCGCATTTCTCACCAGATGTGCGCGCTCTCGTTTGTTCTTTGTCTCCACAGAGAATTTTTCTCGCTCGGCAATACGGGGAGTATTCCACTCGTTCGAAAAATCCCCTGTGAATCCAAATCCCTGCGCGATCCTCACGCACACTGGTGAGAACTGCGGACTAATCATGGGTCATCCCCAGCACCCCGTCGATATAGGCGGTCGGGTTTACCAACTGGCGGGCGGTGGCATCGACATAACGCTGTACCGGCCCGGCCGCGAGCACCAGCATTGCGCCCAAACCCAGTAGCACCACCACCGGCGCCGTCGCCACCAGCGGACTGGGTGGCGCGGTGACAGGTGCCTCGGTACGCCAGAACAGCATGCTGCCGGCGCGACTCAGAGCGATAATCGCCAACAGGCTGGCGGGCAGGATGACCGCCCAGATCCACGGCCATGCCGTGCTCTGCCCGCCGGCCAGCAGGATCAGCACCTTGCCGACAAAACCACTCAACGGCGGTAACCCGGCGACGGCTATCGCGGCGGCAAAATAAAGACTGCCCGTCAACCAGGGCCTGGGCAACGCCGGCCCCGGATACAGGCGGTCGGCGCTGTCGCCACGCTGCACGGCGATGATGTCGGCAAGCAGAAACAAGGCTGCCATCACCAGGGTCGAGTGCGCCATATAGTAAAGCGCGGCGGCGATTCCCTCGCGGGTGAACAAACCGATACCGACAAACAGGGTACCGACCGATACCACTACCAGATAGCTGGCCAGGCGCCGCAACTCATGGCTGGCGAACGCGCCAATCGCACCCAGCGCAATCGTTACCAGCGCAACCGGCAACAGCCAGGGTTCGGCAACCCCCGCCAGGGGGCCGGCGCCGGCACCAAACACCAGCGTAAAGATCCGCAGGATCGAGTAGGCACCAACCTTGGTCATGATCGCAAACAATGCCGCCGTCGGGGCGGTGACCGCGCTGTAGGTGGCCGGCAACCAGAAGTACAGCGGCACCAGGGCCGCCTTGAGCGCAAACACCACCAGCAGCAACAGGGCGCCGGATTCGAGGATCGCCACATCGGCTGGCGCAATCGCAGGCACTACACGCGCCAGGTGGGCCATGTTGAGCGTGCCGGTGACACCGTAGATGATGGCCAGTGCAACCAGAAATACTGTTGAACCGGCCAGATTGAGCACTACATAGTGCATCCCGGCACGCACCCGCGCCCTGCCTGTTCCGTACAGGGCGAGCCCGTAGGACGCGATCAGCAGCACTTCGAAAAAGACGAACAGGTTGAACAGGTCACCGGTAAGGAAAGCACCGTTCAAACCCATCATCTGAAACTGGAACAAAGTATGAAAATGGCGACCGTGACGATCGTTGCTGCGCCAGCTATAGACCTGTCCAGCCAACGCCACCAGCGCGGTGAGCAGCAACATCAGCGCACTGAGCCGGTCGACCACCAACACGATACCGAACGGTGGCGGCCAGTTTCCCAGCGCATAGACCTGGTAGCCTTCCCGCACCGCGGTATTCATTAGCGCCAGCGCCAGCAGCAACTGGACGAGCACCGACAACGACGCTATCCAGACCACGCCACGCACGCGCATCGACAGCAACACCGCTGCCAGCAACGGCACCAGGATTGGCAGGACCGGCCAATGACTCACGGCCGATCCTCGCGGCCGTCGACATGATCGTTGCCCAGCTCCCCTCGGGCACGCAATGCCAGCGCGAGCAAAAAAGCCGTCATTCCAAAGCCGATCACGATGGCAGTCAGCACCAGCGCCTGCGGCAGGGGATCGACATAGTCGCTGACCCCGTCCGCGATCAGCGGGGGCGACCCGGGCACCACGCGACCACTGGCGAACAACATCAGGTTGACCCCATAGGAACTCAGGATCACACCCAGAACCACCGGAAACGTACGGGCTCGCAGCAGCAGATAGACACCACTGGCCAGCAACGTACCGACGCAGGCGGCAACCAGTGCCTCCATCAGCGATCCCCTGTAGTTTGTACCTGGCGCTGCGCCAGTTGGGCGAGTTCGGCGAGAATCAGCAACACCGTGGTCACCACTACCAGATACACACCGATATCGAACATCATCGCCGACGCCACTTCAAATTCACCCACCAGGGGCCAGTTCAGATGGGTGAACGTGGTGGTCAGGAACGGCGCTCCGAACAGCCAACTGGCGACACCAGTCAATCCCGCCAGCAAGACACCCACGCCGACCACGGGGCGGTAGTCGGCCAACAGCCGGCTGCGGGCCCAGGCGCTGCCGCTGGCCATATATTGCAAGATCAGCGCGGTGCTGGTCACCAGCCCGGCGATAAAGCCCCCACCGGGCGCATTGTGGCCACGCAGCAGCAGATAGACCGCCACCAGCAGGGCCACCGGCAACAAGGGTCGCGAGGTCATCGCCAGAATCACCGGCCGGTGGGCGGGCACCCAGGGGCGTTGATCGGCATCGGTATCCGGCAACGGCAGCCTCAGCCGCTCCAGCAACGCATAGATGGCCAGCGCCGCAATGGTCAGCACGGTCGCTTCACCCAAGGTGTCGAAACCGCGAAAATCGACCAGGATGACATTGACGACATTGTAACCACCGCCGCCAGGCACGCTCATCTCCAGATAGTACCGGGACAGGGTCTCGAACGGCCGGGTGATCAGCACCCAGGTCAAGCCGGCGCCCCCGAGACCCACCAGGATCGCAACGATCAGGTCGCGCAGGCGTCGCCCGGGTGAGGAATCGGCTGGCATCGACTGGGGCAGAAAATACATGGCCAGCAGCACCAGGATGACCGTCACCACTTCGATCAGCAGCTGGGTGAGCGCCAGATCCGGCGCCGCAAGGCGCACGAAAGCCAGCGCCACGGCCAGCCCCACCACACCCGACAGGATCACTGCCAGCAGGCGTTGGCGATGCAGCACCGCGGTCGCCACTGCCGCCAGTATCAGCACCGCACCGGTCACCAGTTCCCCGACACCGACCGGGCTCAGCACCGCGGCGCTATGTGGCGGGGAAAGCAGAAATGGCACAGCTCCCACAACCAGTGCTGATATCACCAGCAGCAGCATGTAGCGTTGCAGCGAACCGTTCTCCAAACGTCCGGTAAGCTGTTCAGATACGCTCAGCAACCAGCCCATGTGATCATCGGCCAGATCCTTGCCACGCAGCGGCGGAAACAAGCGATCGTGGAGCGCGAACACCTGGTGGCGCAACATGTAAACCATCACCCCGCCGACCAGAGCGATCACGCTCATCAACAATGGCAGGTTGAAGCCATGCCAGATCGCCAGATCATATTCAAACTCCACCCCGCGGCCGGCCACCGCGTGGGTCGCCACCTCCAGCAACGGTCCCACAGTGTACTGCGGGAATATACCGACCAGAACACAGGCCACCACCAGCAGTTCCACTGGGACCTTCATCCAGCGCGGTGGCTCATGGGGCGTGCGGGTCAGCCCAACCGGTTCGCCGTTAAAGAATACGTCGTGAATAAAGCGCGCCGAATAGGCCACGGCAAACACACCGCCAAGGGTGGCAGCCAACGGCACCAGCCAGTTCCACCAACCCATCCAGGCCAGTTCCAGGGTCTCGCCGAAGAACATTTCCTTGCTCAGAAAACCGTTCAACAGCGGCACCCCGGCCATCGCCCCGGAAGCCACCATGGCCAGTACCGCGGTATAGGGCATGTACTTGAACAGGCCATTGAGCTTGCGCATATCACGGCTGCCGGCTTCATGGTCGATGATCCCGGCGGCCATGAACAGCGAGGCCTTGAAAGTGGCGTGGTTGATGATATGAAAGACAGCCGCCACCTCACCCAGCGGTGTACCCAGACCGAACAACAGGGTGATCAAACCGAGATGGCTGATGGTCGAGTAGGCCAGCAGGCCCTTGAGATCGTGTTGAAACAAGGCCGTATAGGCACCGAACAGCAGGGTCACCAGCCCGGTGCCGCCAACCAGCACAAACCAGATATCGGTGCCAGCCAATACCGGAAACAGTCGTGCCAGCAGAAACACGCCGGCCTTGACCATGGTCGCCGAGTGCAGATAGGCACTGACCGGCGTCGGCGCCGCCATGGCATGGGGCAGCCAGAAGTGAAACGGGAACTGCGCCGACTTGGTAAAGGCGCCGAGCAGTATCAGCACCATGGCCGGCACGTACATCGGGCTGCTCTTGACCACCTCACCGGCAGCCAGCACGTCGTCCAGTTCGAAACTGCCGACGATATGGCCCAGCAACAGCACTCCACCGAGCAGAGCCAGTCCACCGCCACCGGTGATCATCAGTGCCAGCCGCGCACCCTGTCTGGCGTCAGAACGGTGGTTCCAGAAACCGATCAGCAGAAAGGAACTCAGGCTGGTCAGCTCCCAGAACATCACCATCAACAAGAGGTTGCCGGACATCACCAGACCCAGCATGGCGCCCATGAACAACAGCAGGAAGCCGTAGAATCGCCCCTTTGGCTCGTCGGCGGACAGGTAGTAGCGCGCGTACAACACCACCAGCACACCGATCGCCAGAACCAGCAACGCAAACAACAGGCTCAGACCGTCGAGCCTGAAAGTCAGACTGAGACCCAGTTGCGGCATCCACGGCCAGCTGAACTGCACCACCCCGCTATCGAAAACCGGCCCCGCGGACGCCAGCACCAACACCAGCGCAAGCGTCGCCACGCCGCCGGCGACCCAGGGAGCGCTGCCGGGCGCACGCCGTTCCAGGGGCGCAACCAGCAGGGCGCCGAGAAAGGGTAGCAGTACCGCTATAGCGAGCATCGGATCATGGCGCGCGACAGGTAGCCGTCGCTTTCCAGTGGAGGTCTCAACAGGATCGGAAAGCGGACTTTACCCGCAAAGCCCTCTCAGATTCAAAGCACAGGGACACAACCCGCCTGGATTGGTCCGGGAGCCAGGCACTAAAGCCGGTAGAGCTCAGCAACCTGTGCGGCGAAATCAACGGGCAACCGGGCCGTGCCACCCTGCAGGTCGAGGATCGAGCTTATGGTGATTTCCCGGCCCCGCCTTGCTACCCTCCGGGCATGCCCTGCCCATGCCCGGAGAAACAAGAATGCCCAACCACCTGAAGCGGCTGCTCGCCTGCTTACCAGCCCTGTTGCTATTGTGGACGGTGGCCGGGAGTGCTGTTGCCGAGGAGCTCGCCGATGCCCAGGTGATGGTCGACGACGCGCGTGGGACTTTTGAGAACTTTCTCAACGACCCCAACATGGGCTGGTTCAGGGATCACATAAAGGATGCGCGGGGCATACTCATCGTTCCCAGGCTCTTCAAGGCCGGATTTATTTTTGGAGGCTCCGGGGGTACCGGGGTGTTTCTGGCACGCGACAAGGATTCCGGCCAGTGGAGCGAACCCGGTTTCTACACCATGGGGTCGGTTAGCTGGGGACTGCAGATCGGCGGGGAGCTGGCCGAGGTCGTGCTGCTGATGATGACCCAGAAAGGTGTCGATGCCATGCTCAGCACCAAGTTCCAGCTCGGCGGCGATGCCAGCATCGCGGCGGGGCCGGTGGGCGCCGGTGCGCAAGCAGCAACCGTGGATATCCTGCAATTTGCGCGATCCAAGGGTGTGTTCGGCGGCCTGACCCTGGAAGGTGCGGTCATCGCGATCCGCGATAAATTGAACCACGCCTACTACGGCCGGCCGGTCACACCGGTCGACATCCTCGTACAGCGCAATGTCAGCAACCCCGGTGCGACGTTGCTGGTGGGTACGGTGGCTGCCGGATCGAAACCCTAAGGCAATTTCTGTCCACAAAGTCACTAGCGATGCCGCATACCCGCCTGGATCGCGGTCAGTGCGATGGTGTAGACGATGTCCTCCACCAATGCCCCGCGGGACAGATCGTTCACCGGTT
>CBDVAK010000096.1:0-11576 GCA_965371945.1 uncultured Candidatus Competibacteraceae bacterium | reverse complement strand
CTAGTGCGAACGTCACCGCAGGTCCCGTATGATGTCATACGATCCGACCTCAAATGATGTCGACCGTTTCCCGGGTCCGGCTGGCGGGACATACCAGCCGGGATCATCCCTCCGGCACTCTGGAAACACACGCGCAGACCACAACACACAAACGACAACACATGGCACATACCCAAACGACACCGCTGATCGGATTCGCGGCCTGGAGCGGCACCGGCAAGACCACGCTGCTGACTCAGCTGATCGCGATATTTCGAGACCGCGGCATGGCGATCGGCGTCATCAAGCACGCCCATCATCGCTTCGATGTCGACTATCCCGGCAAGGACAGCTACGAGTTGCGCAAAGCTGGCGCGGCACGCACGCTGATCGCCTCCGACAGCCGCCAGGTGCGGATCGTGGAGACGGAAACCCCCGCCGAACCGGTACTCGGGGACCTGGTGGCCGCGCTTGGGGTGGCGGATCTGGATCTGGTGCTGGTGGAAGGGTTCAGACATCTGCAGTTCACCAAAATCGAATTGTACCGCCCGGCTTTGGGCAGACCACTCATGTACCCCACGGACCAGTCCATCGTGGCAATCGCCAGTGACGTGCCCCTGCAGGCACCGATCCCGACACTGGATCTGAACAAGCCGCAGGATATCGCTGCATTTATCACTACTTCCCTGCTTGGCTTATCATTGAATAATCTGATCAGTGGACAGTGACGTGACGGATTCCGGATTGCAACTCCTGCCGGGTGATGCCCTGATCGTGGTCGATGTGCAAAATGACTTCCTCCCCGGTGGCGCCCTGGCTGTTGCAGACGGCGACAGGGTCATACCTGCGCAGAACCGCTACATCCGCCAGTTTGAAAGCGCCGGGTTACCGATCTTTGCCACCCGCGACTGGCACCCTGGAGACCATTGCTCGTTCACCGGGCAGGGCGGCACCTGGCCACCGCACTGCATCGCCAACACCGTCGGTGCGGAATTTGCCCACGATCTCGCTCTGCCTGCGACCGCCATCATCATTTCCAAGGCGCAACATCGCGATCGAGACGCCTACTCGGGGTTCCAGGACACTGAACTCCACCAACTGCTACAGCGGCAAGGTGTACGCCGACTGTTCATCGGCGGCCTGGCGACGGACTACTGTGTTGCCGATACCGTGACCGATGCACTGCGGCTCGGATACCAGGTGGTGATATTGGAACAAGCCGTGCGCCCCGTCGACGCGACACCGGGCGACGGCGCCCGCGCGCTGCGGACGATGCGGGAGCAAGGCGCCATGCGCGCCGCTGATCTCGAATCCGGGTCATGATTGCAGCAGACGGCGCACTGCTGACCGATCTCTACCAGCTCACCATGCTGGAGGGTTACTACCGCCAGCAGATGAATGAAACGGCGGTGTTTGAGTGGTTCGTCAGGAAGCTCCCCGATCAGCGTGGCTTTCTGGTCGCCGCCGGACTGGAACAGGCGCTGGATTACCTCGAGAACCTAAGCTTCAGCGTCGCCGAGCTCGAGTGGATGCAGCAATCGGGGCGTTTCTCAGCGCCCTTCGTGGAATCGCTGGCCGCACTGCGCTTCGAGGGTGATGTGCACGCGCTGCCCGAAGGCACTGTGTTCTTCGCCGACCAGCCGGTGCTCAGGATTACCGCGCCATTGCCACAGGCACAACTGGTCGAGAGCCGGCTGATCAACCTGCTGCAGTATCAAATCCTGGTTGCCAGCAAGGCTGCCCGGTGCAGGCTGGCTGCACCTCAGGCAAGCCTGGTGGATTTCGGCATGCGCCGCGCGCACGGCAGCGAAGCCGCCATGTTCGCCGCCCGCTGCAGTTATCTGGCGGGATTCGATGGTACCGCGACGGTAGCCGCCGGCGCCCGGTACCAGATCCCGCTCTACGGAACCATGGCGCACTCGTTCATACAGGCCCACGCGCTGGAAACCGAAGCATTCACGCATTTTGCCCATGCCCAACCGGACAACGTGGTGCTGTTGATCGACACCTACGACACCGAAGCCGCTGCGCGCAAGGTGCTAAAGCTGGCACCGCAGCTGGCGCGCTCGGGTATCCGCATCAAGGCGGTGAGAATTGACAGTGGCGACCTCGGTGAACACGCGCGCGCGGTCCGCAACATCTTAGATAGCGGTGGTCACCCGGAGATCGGCATTTTTGCCAGTGGCGACCTCGACGAGTACGCGCTGACCGCACTGGTTTCATCCGCTGCCCCCATCGATGGCTACGGAATCGGAACCAAACTGGACACCTCAGCCGATGCGCCGTTTCTCAACTGCGCGTACAAGCTGCAGATCTACGCAGGACGGCCCAGGCGCAAACGCTCGGAGGGCAAAGTCAGCTGGCCCGGACGCAAGCAGGTGTTCAGGACCCGCGACGACAATGGCGACATGCTCGCTGATACGGTCGACCTGGAAGGGGAGCCGCAGCAGTCCGGCGCGCTGTTGCGACTGGTGATGAAAGAAGGCCGCCGACTGGCCAGCCCGCCGGCGCTGGCGGAGATCCGCTCGCTGGCGGCATCCGAACTCGGGCATCTTCCGGCACCGTTGCGCAGGCTGGACCCCGATTTCCACTATCCGGTGACAATTTCGCCGGCCCTGCAGACCCTGGCCGAGCAACTCGATCAGGAGCAGCACTGAGGCGATTTGCCGGTAACCTGCATTCGACGGGTTTAATTGCCGGCCCACCGCCCCCATAGAATGCTGCAGAGCACTCGAGTGACCACGACCCGCCATTGCGCAGCCTGGACGCCATGAGCCATGCAAGAAGAACCACTGGATGTCGAGATCATAGAAAATTCCGACGAGCACTCACCACCGTCGTCGGAGATCGCCGTTCCAGGTGACCTGGTCCCCACGACCATCTATCTGCTGCCACTATCCGAACGGCCCTTTTTCCCGGCCCAGGCCCTGCCGCTGCTACTGAATGAAGATCCGTGGCTGAAGACGGTCAAGGCGGCGAGTGAAAGTGAACAGCCTGTCATCGGCCTGTTGCTGGTACATGCAGACTCCACTGATGCCGTCACCACCGGTGATTTTCACAGTGTCGGTACGGTGGTCAGGATGCACCAGCTCAAGCACGAGGGCGGCAAGATCCAGCTGGTGGCGGAAGGGCTCAAGCGCTTTAGAGTCATTGAATGGCTGTCCGACCAGGCACCGTTTCTGGCGCGCGTGGAGTACCCGTCTGAACACCCCGGGGGTGAGACCGACGATGTGCGCGCGTACGCCATGGCGATCATCAACACCATCAAGGAACTGCTGAGCCTCAACCCGCTTTATTCGGAAGAATTGCGCCAGTTCTTTCATCGGTTTAATCCCAACGATCCGGCACCGCTGACCGATTTCGCGGCGGCCCTCACCACCGCCAGCAAAGATGAGTTGCAAGAGGTGCTGGAAGCCGTGGACCTGTTGCCACGCATGCAAAAAGCCATCGTGCTGGTCAAGAAGGAGGTCGAGGTCGCCCGTCTGCAGGGACAGATCCACGAACAGGTCGAAAAGAAACTGTCTGAGCAGCAGCGAAAATTCTTCCTCCGTGAACAGCTCAAGATTATTCAAAAGGAGCTTGGCATCGCCAAGGACGACCGTACCGCGGATATCGATCTGTTTCGTGAACGGCTGGCGAAACTCGAGCCCAGTGAGCAGGCGGCCAACCGCGCCGACAAGGAACTGCAGAAAATCTCGGTGCTCGAACCAGGCTCACCCGAATATGGTGTCACCCGAAACTATCTGGACGTGCTCACCTCGCTGCCCTGGGGTGTGCATTCGCGTGACCAGCTGGATCTGCAGCGGGCACGGCGCATTCTCGATCGCGACCACGACGGCCTCGACGACGTCAAATCGCGCATCATCGAGTTTCTTGCGGTGGGCGCACTGAAAGGCACGGTCGGCGGTTCCATCCTGCTGCTGACCGGCCCACCGGGAGTCGGCAAGACCTCGATTGGCCGCTCCGTCGCGCAAGCACTTGGGCGACGCTTTTTCAGGCTCAGTGTTGGTGGCATGCGTGACGAGGCGGAGATCAAGGGTCATCGCCGCACTTACATAGGGGCGCTGCCCGGCAAGTTCATACAGGCAGTGCAGGAACTGGAAGTCAGCAACCCGGTGTTGATGCTCGACGAGATCGACAAAATCGGGGCCTCCTATCATGGCGACCCGGCCTCCGCGCTGCTGGAAGTCCTCGATCCGGAGCAGAATCGTGATTTTCTGGATCATTACCTGGACGTCCGTTTCGACTTGTCCTCGGTGTTGTTCATATGCACTGCGAACCAACTCGATACGATCCCCAGACCACTGCTGGACCGCATGGAGGTGATCAGGCTGTCCGGTTACATCACCACCGAGAAAGTCACCATCGCGCGCAATCACTTGTGGCCACGGCTGCTGGAGCGTTCGGGTATCGAACGGCGCCAGTTACAGATCTCCAACGCGGCCTTTCGCGAGTTGATAGACGGCTATGCCCGTGAGTCGGGGGTTCGCAGCCTGGAAAAACAACTCGGCCGCATCGTACGCAAGGCAGCCGTTGAATTCGTAAACGGCCGCGAGCAGCTTTTGCGGGTGGGAATCAAGGATCTGCCGACACTGCTGGGCAAAGCGCCGTATGGTGGCGAGTCACTGGTCTCCGGAGTGGGTGTCAGCACCGGGCTGGCCTGGACCACGCTGGGCGGGACCACGCTCAATATCGAAGCCAATGTGGTCCACCACGAGAGCCGGGGTCTGCGCCTGACCGGCAAGCTCGGAGATGTGATGAAGGAATCGGCCTCCATCGCCCTCGATTTCGTGGCCGCGCAACTGCAGTCCCTGGGAGCGCCGGGGGAATTCTTCGACAAGGCATTCGTGCACCTGCACGTGCCCGAGGGTGCGACCCCGAAAGACGGTCCCAGTGCGGGCATCACCATGGCGACCGCATTGCTGTCACTGGCACTGGGACGCCCGCCCGCCGACCTCGCGATGACCGGGGAGTTGACCCTGACCGGGCAGGTGTTGCCGGTGGGCGGAATCCGTGAGAAGGTTGTTGCAGCCCGGCGTAACGGCATCCGCAGACTCATACTCCCAGTCACCAACCAGGGCGACTTCGAAGAGCTGCCAAACTATCTGAAGGAGAGTATCGAAGTGCACTTCGCAGCGCGCTATCAACAGGTCGCCCGGATCGCATTTCCGGAACTGGGCAATTGATGCGCAGAGTGAGGTGGATGAGTCGACTGTTGGTGGCCTGCTTGCTGACACCCGTTGCCGCGGCCTGGGCGGGCTGTGAATCCCCTCCCGCCCAGCAGGTGAACTGGCTGGGTTGCTCGAAATCATCGGTGGATCTGCAACGCGCCGATCTGCGTAGCGCAACGCTGACAGAAGTCGATTTTTCCAATGCACGGCTCGACGAAGCCAGGCTCAGTGGCGCCTATGCCGGTCGCAGCAATCTCTCCGGCGCCAGTCTGCGCGGTGCGAAACTGCGTGACACCTATCTGGTCGCGGCACAGGCACGCGGTACCGATTTCGAAGGTGCCTCGATGGAGCGGGTACGGCTGGATCGCGCAATTCTGACCGGCGCCAACATGCGTGAAACGCGCCTCAACGGCGCCAAGTTCTATGCCGCCGATGCCGAGGGAATCCTGTTGTCCGGCGCGGACCTCAGCGGAGCCAATCTCGAACAGGCGAAATTTCTGGGAGCTGACCTTTCGTCCGCAACACTGGATCAGGCGGTACTCAGTAGCATCGATCTGGAAGGGGCCAATCTCAGCGGTGCCAGTCTCAAGGGCGCCAAACTTGATCGGGCATCGTTGGTGGACGTGGATTTCTCGAACGCCGACCTGAGCGGCGCCGATCTGCACGATGCAGACATTACCGGCGCTACGTTCACTGGCGCCAAGCTCGGTAACACGATCTGGGTGGACCGGCGTCGCTGCCGCCCCGGCTCGATCGACATATGCCGCTAACCGCCCTTCCGGCGGTGACTATATTCCAGTAGTGACTCGCAGGGTGTGGCCATGATCCAGGGGGCCGTGCCCCCGACCCAAGCCAGGCGCGGTGCGCATTGCGGCCTGCACATAATCCAGGGCTTGGGCGACCGCATCACGAGGTTCCAGACCGCGGGCGATGCCGGTGGCGATCGCCGAGGCCAGGGTGCAGCCGGTACCGTGGGTATTGTCGCCCGGCTGGCGGCGGTATCGGAATACCTCTTCCCCCTGCGCGGTTGCCAGCACGTCGGTGATCACATCCGCGGCCGCGCGCCCACCTTTCACCAGTACCGATTGAGGACCCACGGACCTGAGCTCACGAGCCGCCTCAAGCTGGTCTTCGACAGTACGCACCGGCCGTTCCAAGAGGGCCGCGGCCTCGGGTAGATTGGGAGTGAGCACAGTAGCCAGTGGCAACAGACGACGACGCAGGATGATCACGGCATCGGCGGCCAACAACCGGTCACCACCCTTGGCAACCATCACCGGATCGACTACCAGCGGCCGGCCTGCGGCTGCATCCACGATGGTGTCGGCGACCGCTTCGATGACGGCCGCATCATGCAACATGCCGGTCTTCAGAGCATCACAGCCGATGTCTTCCAGAACCACGCGCATCTGCTGGACGATAAATTCGGGTGGCACCGGCAGGACACCGAAAACACCCAGTGTGTTCTGCGCGGTCAGCGCGGTGACGGCGGTGGCGGCATAGCCACCAAGCGCGGTAACCGTCTTGATATCCGCCTGGATTCCGGCGCCACCGCCTGAATCCGAGCCCGCAACGATCAACACGCGTGCGCTCATAGCAACTCCGGCCCGTGGTTGCCCCCCAGGTCAGGCCTTCTCCCCGCCTCGCTGGCGGACTTCTATTTCGTCGAGGAAGTGCTCGGCATCAAGGGCCGCCATGCAACCGGTGCCGGCAGAAGTCACGGCCTGTCGGTATACGTGATCCATGACATCCCCCGCCGCAAACACACCGGCCACGCTAGTGGCCGTGGCGTTGCCATTGGCACCGCCAACTACCTGGATATAGCCATTGCGCATGTCGACCTGGCCGGTGAACAGATCGGTATTCGGTTTGTGGCCAATTGCGATAAAAACCCCGGCCAGCTCCAGATCACGGCTGTCACCGGTGTCGACGTGGCGTATGCGCATGCCGGTCACACCGCTGTCGTCACCCAGCACTTCATCGAGGACCTGGTCAAGCTCGAGGACGATGTTGCCATTGGTGGCGCGATTGAACAACTCCTGCTGCAGGATCTTCTCGGCACGAAACCCCTGGCGCCGATGAACCACGGTCACCTGTTCGGCAATATTGGACAGATACAGCGCTTCTTCAACCGCGGTATTGCCTCCTCCGATCACCGCGACCTTCTGCCCCCGGTAAAAGAATCCGTCGCAGGTGGCACAGGCTGAAACACCCTTGCCCTTGAAGTGCTCCTCGGATTCCAGACCCAGATACATGGCGCTGGCACCGGTCGCCACGATCAGCGCGTCGCAGGTGTAGATGCCGCTGTCACCGGTCAGGCGAAACGGCCGATCGGTGAGTTCGGCGGTGTGAATGTGGTCGAAAATGATCTCCGTCTCGAAACGCTCGGCATGCTTACGCATGCGTTCCATCAGATCCGGACCGGTCAGGCCGGACACGTCACCCGGCCAGTTGTCGACGTCGGTGGTAGTGGTCAGTTGGCCACCCATCTCCAGCCCGGTGATTAGCACCGGCTTGAGGTTGGCGCGTGCTGCGTATACCGCCGCAGTATACCCCGCCGGTCCCGAACCCAGTATCAGTACACGGGCGTGTTTCGAGTTACTCATGAGACCCCGTACTCCTCAGGTTGCAGTGCAGTGGTTGTTCATTGGTCACGACGTGTAAATCGGATGATGTGCCGTCGATCTTTCTTGGAAGGACGTCTTCGCGGTCCGGGGCCATCCGCGGCCTGTTGCCGGCGTTGCCGGGCCAGCTCCTGACGCTGCTCGATGCTGGCCTCGGTTTCCTGATAAAGCGTGGCCGCCAGCACTGCCGAACCACGTCGCTCGGCCAGGGCAATCACGACAATATCGTACTGGTAAGGGCCCTTGCGTATGCGGATGCTGTCGCCGCTGCCGACTGCACGCGAAGGTTTGCTACGGCGCTCGTTGAGTTGGACTTTACCGCCGTTTATGGCCTCGACGGCGAGTCCCCGGGTCTTGAAGAACCGTGCCGCCCACAACCACCTGTCGAGACGCACCGAGACTGTGCATGATGCGCTCAGGAGCCAACCTGCTGACCTTCGGGCAAGGTGATATTGAGTTCCAGAACCTCGCAGTCCCCTTCCTGACCGAGATGCACATGCACTTGATCGTCATCGATCTTGACGTACTTGCGTACCACGTCAAGCAACTCCTGCTTGAGACCCGGCAGGAAACTGGGGGAATGGCGGGGCCCGTCATGCACGATCAGCATCTGCAGGCGTTCCTTGGCCTGCTGTGCGGAACCCTTGCTACGCTTGCGTCCACTACGAAAATAATCGAGAAGGCTCATCATTCAACCTCCGAACAGACGGCGCATGAAACCTTTCTTCCCCGGTGCCAGAAAGCGGTGCTCGCGTTCCTCGCCGAGAAATCGGTCCACCAGATCGCCATAGGCCTGTCCTGCCTCGCTGTTGTCATCGAGAATAACCGGGGTACCCGAATTGGACGACTGCAGCACAGCTTCCGATTCCGGGATAACGCCCAATAGTTTGACGCCCAGAATGTCGAGGATATCGTCCACGCTCAACATATCGCCATCACTGACACGGTCGGCCGAGTAGCGACAGATCACCAGATGCTCGCGAACCGGCTCCTCGACCTCTTCGGCACGCCGTGAACGGCTGGCCAGTATCCCCAGTATCCGATCCGAGTCACGCACCGAAGACACTTCGGGATTGGTCACCACCAGGGCCTCATCAGCGTAGTACATGGCCATCAACGCGCCCTGCTCGATACCCGCGGGCGAATCGCACACGATGTAGTCGAACGATTTACCCAGCTCAGCCAGTACCTTGCCCACTCCATCCTTGGTCAGGGCCTCCTTGTCGCGGGTCTGGGACGCCGGCAACACGTACAGGTTCTCGACCCGCTTGTCCCTGATCAGGGCCTGGTTGAGGTTTGCCTCACCATTGATAACGTTGACGAAATCGTAGACCACGCGGCGCTCGCACCCCATGATCAGATCGAGGTTGCGCAGACCCACATCGAAATCCACGGCGACGGTCTTGAAACCTCGCTGGGCCAGCCCAACTGCAAAACTGGCGGTGGTCGTAGTCTTGCCGACCCCACCCTTGCCGGATGTGACGACGATGATTTTCGCCAAGGTCTAACTCCCCCAAAAATGATAACTGCCGGTCGAGATCCACAGTATTACAGAGGTTCGATGATCAACCGTTCCCCGGCCAGATAGATGTGCACGGCGCGTCCCCGCACGCCCGGATCCAGTTCCTCGAATACACGGTAGCGTCCGGCGATTGAAACCAGCTCAGCCTGCAGGCCCTGACAAATGATATGCGCATTGACGTCACCATGCGCGCCAGCCAGCGCCCGCCCCCGCAACGGCCCAAGCACATGGACGTTGCCGCTGGCGACCAGTTCGGCACCGGCACTGACTGTTTTCAGGGCGATCAGATCACCATGCTCCGAGTAGATCTGCTGGCCGGAACGCACCGGCGTGGACACCACCACGGTGTTGCTGCCTACTGGAGATGCCTGACCCCCGGGGCCCGAATTCGATGATTCCGGCTCGGGCGGGTCCTGCTCGGGCACCGGTTCGGGCGCCTTGTCCGGTTCCTCGGAGATCGTCTCACTGACCTCCGGTTCGGCGGCGGGCGCCCGGACACGGCCACGTCCGCCACTGCTTGGCAATACCGCCAATCCGGCAGCCACGGCAGCGCCACGATGCTCCTCGAGACCACCGCGAATACCCACCGGCACCATGCCACGATCACGCAGCAACGCCATCAGCTCGCCGAAGAAGCCCTCGGTCACGGAATCGGACAATCCCTCCAGATCGAGGACGACGGGAGTGTTCTTGAAAAAACCGGGTGCCTGGCGCACTTTGAGATCCAGTTCGGTGCCAATCGCCTCCAGGTCATGTCGCTGCAGGTGCATGACGGTAAGCGTGAAGGCGCTGCCCTTTAGCTCAAACGGTGTGGCGACATCAGCTGGCTGCGCGACAATCTGTGTCATGAATTCTACGTGCCTGGCGAACCTTGCTGGTAAACGCGGACTGTAAACAACATCGACGGATCGCCGCAAGGGCGACATGCACTTGCCGACCGTCGAATACCACCGGCAACGCCGGACCTCAATCCATACCCAACCAGCGCTCACGGCGTTCCGCCGTAGCGCTGTCACAATCCGACTCCAGCTCCAGGTAGACGGTATCGATGGGTGCCGGCCGTAGCCGCACATCGAACACCATGAGCTCATCCCGCCTGAATGCGTGGACAGCGACCGGGCGCTGTTCGGGCAGCGCGGCCAGGCGCTTGTGTAGCGTGTCGCCATCGACCCGCAGGCCGTCGACCGCCACCAGCAGGTCCCCGGCCGCCAACCCGGCATCACGCGCGGCGCCGTTGTCGAGTACATGGGTCAACCGGACCCCGCTGTCACTGCCTTTGCTACGAACACCCAGTACCGACCCAGGGGACTTCTTGCCCGGTTTGCCGCCAGGGTCGGTTTCAGAATCGGCGGCCCGGGTCTTGAACCGCACCCCGAACCGCGCCAGCAGGTCTGCCAGCGGCAGATCGTCGGTCCCCCGCACCGCTTGGTCGAAAAACTCATCGAGGCTCAAGCCACTGATTTCAGCAGCCAGCGACTCCACCGCATCTTCGGGCACGCCCCGTCCGGTCTTTCCATAGCGCACCCATAGCGCCCTCATGAGGTCATCGAGCGTAACCACACCATTGCTGCCCTCGCGCAGGGTCAGATCCAAAGCCAGCGCCACCAGCGCACCCTTGGCGTAATAGCTGACTATGGCATTGGGGGCATTCTCGTCCTGCTTGTAGAACCGCGTCCAGGCGTCGAAACTGGAATCGCTGACCGTCTGCCTGAAACGCCCCTGACCCCGCCAGACGCGGGTCGCGGTCTGGCCCAGCAGCAACAGATAGTCCTGACGGCTGAGCAAACCGCTGCGTCGCAGCGCCAGGTCGTCGTAGTAAGAAGTGATGCCCTCGAACACCCATAGCAGCCGGGTGTGCACCTCGCGACCCAGCCGATAGGGCGTGAACACTTCCGGGCGGATCCGCTTGACATTCCAGGTGTGAAAATATTCATGGCTGCAAAGGCCCAAGAACCGGCGGTAGTCGTCGTCGATCGCGCCCTGACCCACGCGCGGCAAATCATCGCGAGCGCACAGCAGGCTGGTGGAACTGCGGTGTTCGAGCCCTCCGTAGCCCTCACCTACCGCGGTCACCTGAAAGAGGTAACGATCGATTGGCGGCAAGGCTCCGAACAAGCGTATGTGACTGTCGCAGATTCGCTGCAGATCAGCGCACAGGCGTTCCATATCCGTACGATGTCGACCGCTGATGGCGATATCGTGAGTGACTCCGCCGGCCTGGAAGGTGGCGACCGTGAACGCCCCCATCTCCACGGGGTGGTCGATCAATTCATCGTAGTT
>CBDVAK010000095.1:0-11622 GCA_965371945.1 uncultured Candidatus Competibacteraceae bacterium | reverse complement strand
CCGGACCGGGAATCGTCAGGTCCTCGCGTCTGCTCAGCGGGACCGCGGTCTCACCAAACAATGCCACGGCTTTTCGCAATTGCTCACGGGATTCCTCCGGGGTTGGTATCTGGTCAGGTGGGCGCACGGTCCGAAACAGTTCAACAACGATCTGGGCCTTGGCGTCCATGGTACGCCCGCCCGGCTGAGTGATCTCTCGTCCGGCTACAAAGGCACGCGCCTCATCGAGCGACAGAAAACAATGTTCGGGGGTCAACTCGCTATCCTGCTGTGCCATGGCTACTCCGGGTTGGCAAACCGGCAAAGTGACAGGCCGCCAAAACTACCACCGGCCGGCGCCACCAGCAAAAGTTGTTATATTCACAGGGCAGCGGCAGTCATCGCCGGCCACGATAGTGAACACATCAGCTTGTTGAATCGATATCGGGACAACGTCCTGCTGGTAGAAGGCCAGGACGACAGTACGCTGATCATCGCTTTTACCAGCGGCGACAACGGTGGCGGACTGATGATGGATCAGTTCGAGTTTATGGAACTGGCCAGCCTCACCGGTTACAGCCGCATTCACGTCAGCGATCCCTGGCAGATGTGGTATCTGAACGGCATCAACTCCACGATCAACAGCTTCGCGCGCCTGACCGGATATCTTCACAACCAGATCCTGCTGCGGTGCCCGCAACAGGTGCTGGTGGTGGGCACTTCTCTGGGAGGCTATGGTGCATTGCTGGCCGGCCACGCGATTCGGGCGGACTATGTCCACGCCCTCGGCCCTCAGACCTATCTGGATCCATGGAACTTCTACCGCTACCGCGACACCCGTATCTGGAGACGCAGTCGCAGCAAACTGCTCAGGGTGTACCGACGCAACTGGTGGAATCCCGGCCTGCTCGATCTGCGCAGACGCTTGCGCCGGGGCAACGGCAGGACTACCTACTATCTGCATGTCTGCGCACAGGGCTCGCGCGATCTGGATCGTGCCCGCCATCTACAGGGACTACCGGGCGTGTGCATCCTCAGCTACCCATGCACGGGGCACAGCGCAGTGATCGGGGAAATCGCCCGGCAAGGCTTTCTTACCACCATGCTGAATGCCACCAACCAGCCTGGAATCGCCGGCATGCACGCGGATCTGTATGCCAACACAACTCCCCGCAAACGAAAACCGGAGACCCCCTCCGGCGACGACCCGCTGCTGATCATCGGCGAGATCGTGCGTTCCCATGCGCTTTCGGCAATCAGCCTGGAAGAACTCCACGACGCCGGTGACCTGGGTACGGAACTGGGTCTGGAATCGATAGGTCGGCTCGAAATCCTGGTGGCGCTCGAGAACCATTTCGGGGTAACAGTGGACGTGGAAACCGTCACGGCGGAGGATTTCAGCAGTCTGGCATCGCTGCACGCGCTGGTTCAGCGTAGCCCGGCATAATCGGAATCAGGTCAGCGGGGATCAGGCAGGCTTCCGAGTTCAACCTTGCCCATGGCGTTTCTGGGAATCCGGTCCACGAAGGTAACGATCTCCGGACACTTGCCTGACGGCAGGCTGACCGCACAGTGCACGATGACATCGGGCCGGCTGATACCGCCGGCGGACACCACCACCGCCCGCACGGCCTCATAGCCGGCACGACCGGGAGCCGGCACCACCACCGCATCGCGAATCGCGGGATGGCTCAGCAGCACCTCCTCGACTTCGGCGGGATCGACCTTGAAGCGGGGGCCAAGTATGAATTGTTTGCGACGACCCGCCACGAATAACGAACCGGCCGGATCCAGATGTCCGAGATCGCCAGTGTCAAGAAAACCGCCCTGTATCGGCACTGGTTCAGATTCGCCACCGCTGAGCAGATAGCGGGGCTTGCAGAGACTGTCCGACTGCACCGTGATACTGCCCGTTGTCCCCGCCGGCAGCGGGCGCCCCTGCTCGTCGGTGATCCGCACCGTTACCTGCGGGGTACCAACACAGCCGGGTTCATCAGTGGGTAGCGGGTGTGGATGGCTGGCGATCCGGCCAATCTCGCTCATACCATAGGATTGTGCCGGTACGATCCCGAAACGCTCCGCAAAATCCGCCCTGACAGCCGGCTCCAGGGTCGTACCCCCAACCATGACGTAACGCAGCGACGGCAGCGCTGGCGGCTGCGCTACCGCCGCCAGCAATTTGACCACCGGCGCCACGGTAACCAGGTGAGTCACCTCGTGTTTGCGGATCAGAGCCAGAGCGGCACGTGGCGAAAAAGGGTTGTGGATAATCACCCTGGCGCCGGCCAGCAACGGCGCCAGCAGCAGGTTGGTCATCCCCAGCGCAAAATTGAACCCGAGCGTGGCCAGCACCGTATCGCCCCCACGGTAGCCGGTGGTGCGAATGTCACGACGCATCCCGGCCAGCAGGCTGTCCCGGGTATGCACCAGCGCCTTGGGTGCACCGGTAGTCCCCGACGTGAACAGCAGCAGAAAGTCATCCGCGTGATGGTTGCCGGGGAGCGCTTGTGGTGGCCCATCCTCTTCATCGCCCGTTGTGGTGATCACCGCGACACCGTGCCAATCGGTGGCGGGTGCGGTATCCGATACCATGAAGCGGAACCCGGCTACTTCATGCCGATGACGCAGATCGGACACCGGCCCGGCGGCATCCACCGGAACTACCACGGCACCGGCCCGCCACACGCCCAGGCAGGCGACGGGATAGTCCACGCCACTGCGCAAATGGATTGCCACCCGATCGCCGGGCGCAACGCCACGAACCGCCAATCTGCGCGCGAATCGCGCGGAGGCCGCTTCCAGATCCGCGTAACTGAGATTGCGCTCGCCATGACTGAATGCGACCCGAGCGGCATGCTCATGCAGGCTGTCGAGAATAATCTGCAGCACGTGCGCCTTTCCCTCCCCCAATCGCCAAAATCCACGGCTGCGCGGGATCATATACCCACCACCACCGTTCTTGGCCTGCAACTTGTCTACACTCAACGCAACGGGTAAGCATCAAGAGGGCCAGGATCATCGACAGACTCTTCAAACGGATGGCGGGGGTTATCGCCGCATTGGCGGTATCGTTGTACATAGGTCCCGTTGCGCTGGGAGCCGAGGCTTTCCCCACCCGCGCTATCACCATGGTGGTGCCCTTCGGTGCCGGTGGTGGATTCGACCGTCTCGCCAGACAACTGGCGGCGGGTCTGGAGAAGGATCTGAACGTGGCCGTGGTGGTACGTAACGAACCGGGGGCCGGTGGGCGTCGCGGCAGCATTACCCTGTTCAAATCTCAGCCCGACGGCTACACCATCGGTTTCGCTCATCTACTGCCTTTTCTGGTCGATGACATCCTGCTCGAAAGAACCCCCGCCATTGCGATTGACGAGTTCGAACCCCTGCTGCAAATCGCCCATAGCAGGCAGTTCGTCTATGTCGCCAGGAACAGTCCGGTGGCATCTCTGGAAAGCATGAAATCGCTGGGCAAAGCGGTCAGGTTCTCGGGAACAGGCATCGGTGCGGTATCGTGGATCACCGCCACCGCGCTGGGTGCGGCAGCGCAATTTCCGGTCAGCTTCGTACTGGGCTACGAGTCGCTGCCACAGGCCGCACTGGCGGTGGCCCGCGGTGACGCCGACGCAGGCGTGGGCGCAAGCCACCACTTCCAGGGGGTGTCCGAAGACGTCCGCCCGTTGTTCATCATGGCGGATCAACGTGACTCGCGCGCACCGCAAGTGCCATCGATCTCCGAACTCGGTTACCCGCAACTGGCGGTACTCGGCACGCCGCGGGTGTTGTTCGCGCCACCGGGAACCCCGCAAGAAAGGCAACAGGTGATACGCGCCGCCTTGCAGCGTATCGTTCAAGAATCGGAATTCGTGACCTGGATGGACGAAACCGGCAACTACCTGGCGCCGGCCGGACCCGCACAAGTGCGCCAGACCATCGATGACTACGCTGACATCTACCGCCAGCTGAAACCTGCCTATCAAAGGGCCCGGAAAGACACCGACGACGCATCCTGAACACAGCATAGGGCGGCCGGCGGCACAGTAGGATGATGGAACAGATCGGCATCGCCGCGGCCGTGTTCAGCAACCCGGAACTGCTGGCGGTGCTGGCGGGTGGCGCCCTGCTGGGGATGGTATTCGGCGCCCTGCCCGGACTGGGCACGATCACCGCGCTGGCCATGGTATTGCCATTCACCTTCGCCATGGACCCGGTGCCGGCCATGCTGCTCTATGCCGGCATCATCAGCAGCGGCGCTTTCGGTGGCTCAGTCCCCGCCATATTGCTCAATACCCCCGGTACACCACCAAATGCCGCCACCTGTCTGGACGGTTATCCAATGTCGCGGCGCGGTGAAAGCGGGCGCGCGCTGGCGATTTCCGCCACATCGTGCTTCGTCGGTTCGCTCGGAGGCGTACTGGTGCTGCTGGCTCTGCTACCCATAGTCAAACGGGTACTGTACGCCTTCGGACCACCGGAAATGTTCTGGCTGGTGATGTTCGGGATGGTCACTATCGCACTGGCCTCCCGCCAGAACCTGGTCAAGGGGCTGGCCGGGGGGGGCATCGGCATCCTGCTGGCCACGGTCGGCTACTCGGACATGTACGGGGTATTTCGCTATACCGGCGACAGCGACTATCTGTGGGACGGGATCCCGTTGGTACCATTCGTAGTGGGCATGCTGGCAACCAGCGAACTGATCGCTCTGGCGGCTGGCAATCGCAATGCCACAGAACCGAGCACGGCGGTTGCAGAGCGCGGTTGGTCGCACCAGATCATGACCGGTATCCGTGACGTATTGGGCAGGCCCTGGCTGGCGGTGCGCTCATGCGCGATCGGCGCGGGTATCGGCGTCCTGCCCGGTGTTGGCGCCGTCACCGCAGCCTTTCTGTCCTACGCACACGCCCGACGCAGTTCACGGTGTCCGCGGCAATTCGGACACGGCAATCCTGAGGGCATCATCGCCAGCGAAATCGCCAACGATGCCAAGGACGGCGGCGCCCTGTTGCCGACAGTGGCTTTTGGCGTGCCCGGCAGCCCCGACATGGTGTTGCTGCTGGGCGCTTTCATCATGCAGGGGCTACAGCCAGGTCCCGAGTTGCTGGACAAGCACCTCGACATCGTGCTGGTGCTCGCGTTCGGGATCGTCATCAGCCAGCTTTTCAGCAGTGGTGTGGGATTGCTGGCCGTGCCCTGGCTGGCCCGCCTGGCGGGTGTCCGCCACCGCGTACTGGTGCCATTCATGCTGATACTGATCTGCATAGGCACCTTTGTTCTGCGCAGCAACATTCTTGACGTGCTGCTGATGGTGGTTGCCGGTTTGTTCGGCTATCTGCTGCGCAGCGCCGGTTTTCCGGTGATCACTGTGGTGATGGGGTTCGTGCTCGGACCCCTGGCTGAGCGCGCCTTCCTGCAGTCACTGATGATCTCGGACCACGGCATCAGCGTGTTTGTCAACCGACCGCTGGCGCTGGCGCTGATGTGCGCCACGCTATTGTCACTGGCCTGGTCGCTACTGCCCTGGCGTAGCCGACGCACGGACGGTGACAAGGATCGATGACCGGGCCGCGCAAATTGCTGGCGCCGGCTGCAGCCATCCTGGTGGCCCTCTATCTGCTGGCTACCCTGCGTCATCCGCCAGAACTTCGCCTGCTGCCGATTCTGGTCGGTGGCATCACAATGATCATGCTGGGCCTGCTCGCCATACCGGCACTGGCCCGGCACTTTGATCCACCGCGATCCAGCCAGGGTGGCCTTGCGTCCACCGTCCCCCCTCCCCGGGCCACCGCGGTAGTAGCCACGATCGCCTGGTTGACGGGTTTGCTGGCTACTCTGGTGACCTTCGGATTCGCCCTGACCACACCGGTGTTCATTGCCCTCTATCTGCGCTACGCGGCACGAGTGCCAGCCATGCGGGCGGTGTTGGCAAGCGCACTCGGCAGCCTGCTGATGCTGGGGACATTCCATTTCATGCGCACCGCGCTATGGCCCGGGTTGATAGTGGAACTGCTGCCCGGCGTCGTCGGCGGTGGGGTGATGCCACCTTTTTGACCGGTACCTGAATCATCATGATCGAATCCTGGCAGCAACGTCGCGACAATCTGACCATCATGGCCCGAGTCGGTAGCTTCATCGACGGCGAGCCGGTTGCTGCGGACACACAACGCGAACTCGCCGTGCTGTGTCCCGCAACCGAGACCCGTATCTCGACCCTGCTGACAGCCGACCCGGCTGAGGTCGACCGCGCGGTACTCGCGGCCCGCGCTGCCTTTGACAAGGGTTCCTGGCCAACGCTTGACGTGGACGAGCGCAAAGAGATCCTGCTCGCAATACGCGATGTCATCACCGCCCACGCCATCGAACTGGCCACGCTCGAGTCACTCGACACCGGCCTGCCAATTGCCGAGGTAAGCCAACGCCAACTGCCACGAATCAGCAGGAACTTCGAGTACTTCGCCGAACTGGCCAGTACTGCGGCGGGTGAAAGTTATACCCAGACCCGGAATCAGCTCACGGTGGTGACCCGGGAACCGATCGGCGTTTGCGCCTTGCTGATACCCTGGAACGTACCTCTGGTACTCGGCACCCTGAACATCGCGGCCTGCATCTCGTTTGGCAACACCTGCGTGGTGAAACCTTCCGAGCACACCCCTTTGTCGACCTATCGACTGGTCGAACTGATGCACCAGGCCGGGCTGCCGGCAGGCGTGGTCAACCTCGTCAATGGCCCGGGTCCATCGACCGGGGACGCCCTGGTGAGCCATCCGGGAGTCGATGCGGTAACCTTCACCGGCGGTACCCGGACCGGCAAGCAGGTGATGGCCAGCGCGGCGGCGGGTCTGAAACCAGTGACCCTGGAACTGGGTGGCAAGTCAGCCAGCATCGTGTGCGCGGATGCGGACCCCGACGCGGCCCTGGCAGGAACGCTGGCGGGTATCTACTCGGGTAACGGTCAGCAATGCCTGGCGGGGTCACGAATCCTGCTGCAGCGCCCGATTGCAGAGGAATTCATGCAGCGTTTCGTAGCCCGGGCGCGTGACATCACGGTCGGCGACCCGCTGGATCCGGAAACCCGGATGGGACCACTGTGTTTTCAGGCTCATATGGAGCGGGTGCTGTCCTACACAGAGATCGCACAGGCCGAAGGGGCACGGATACTCTGTGGTGGCCAACGGCCGGAGCGATTGCCTCACGGATTTTTCGTATCACCCACCGCGGCGCTGGCACCGGACAACAGCCTGCGTATCTGCCAGGAGGAGATCTTCGGACCTTTTGCCACCTTCCTGATCTTCGACACCATCGATGAGGCGATCACCATCGCCAATGATTCCCGTTACGGGCTGATGGGCTATGTGTGGTCCCGGGACCTCGATACGGTGATGCGGATCAGCCGTCGGATTCGTGCCGGCACGGTGTGCATCAACGCCCCGCGCAGCCGGGAACTGCGGGCGCCGTTTGGCGGCTACAAACTATCCGGCGTGGGCCGCAATGGCGGCCACGCCAGCATGGAGTTCTTCACCGAATCCAAGACCGTGACCCTGCCGACCGGTGGTGCGCGGTGACCCGGGCAGTGTGGGTGCGGGGACCACCTTGCGGGACCGTCAGCGGCAGGGAAGCCGCTGTCGAGCTTACAGGGATGTATTCACAGCGTGTCTCGCAAGGTGGTACCCGCACCCACGTCACGGCCGCCAACACCCCGATTTATTGAGCTACACCTGCCGACCGGTGGAACCTGAACCCTCGAGCTCGAGGTGCACAGTTCAATCGTTGGTGATGGCCTCCGGTTCCCCGGTCGCGGCAGGGTGAGGCGCGCTACGCTTTCGATACCCATAGACGAACCCAGCCCGCAGGACACCCTGATAGGGTTGGGTGCCGTCGACGATCTCAAATGTTTCCAACACATCCGCAGGCAACATGGCGCGGATTTCCTCGGGTTTGTAGCTGCGCAAAACCGAAACGCAGCCATCGAAGAAGATCATCAGCGGCACTACCGGCAGCAGCGTGCAGTACAGCAGCCTCGACCAGCTGAAAGGTCGAATGAAAAATGGTGCCAGCATGAAGAACCACGGCCCGGATACCAGCACCAGTGACAGATGCTTCCAGTCCCGTTGCAAGAGATCCATGACGAAGAAGCCGTCGCGGTTCCGGGTCATCTCGCGCAGAATCCTGCGGGCCTGTTCGGGACCAAAATGATGCAACGCGGAACACATCGAACAGGCCGGAACCTCCCTGCCGGACAGATCGAACACACTGACCGGTTGTTCTATGTAGGTCACCCGGTCGGCGCCGAACTGCTGCTGCAGAGCCCGGTAATGATCGAGGTTTGGAAACAGATCCGAAAGCACCAGTTCGGGCATTCGCAACCGGTCACGCTCGGCATTTTGTAACATCAGCTGCGCTGGCGCACCGCCGCCGGAGGCCAGATCCAGTACCCGTTCGATTCCGGCCAATCTGGCCCACTCGGAGAACGGCCGGTGCATATTGCGATAGTGCCCACCGACGCGGTAACCGAAGGTCAGGCAGTCCATGAATATCTCGCGAAGTATCCGCGGCATCCATGGCTGATCGTCAAATTCGAAAAGCTGCAGCCGCTTCATGGAGTCGCATCCATTCCTGGTAAGTGCTTGCAAGGCGGGGCAGTGTGGGTGTGGGTACCGCCAAGGCACCAGGTCATTTGGAGGTTTCCATTCCTGTATTCGAAGGCCCCGATGTCTGGCGATATTCCGGGTGCCAGTAGTCGATCAACCGTTCCCACTTGAAGAATTCGATCTCCGACAGTGGCACTGGTTCACGCGCATAGACAAACACTACCCGCAGGCCGTTGCCGAAATAGCGCTCCGAATCAGTCTCACCACCCAGAACGTAGCCCGCTTTCGCCAGAGACTGTGAATAGATCATGTCCTGGAGCAGATCGTCGCGGGCCTGATCGACATCCGGGTCGATGGCATCTTGCGGCTGCGAATCCGCAACTTCGCCACCAAAACGACCGCCCCATGGACTACTGGCCTGCCCCACCCACACCGGCTCACCCTGATACCGGATCGGTGTCAGCCAGGCACGCGCCAGCAGTGGTTGCGCCGCTACCCAGCGGTCGCGTTTGGCAGCCATGACATCCTGCTTTCTGCCGAACGCATAAAGATCATCCGCCTCGGAGAAACGGTACGAACGGCGCGTGAACGCCGGAATCCAGGCATCGGCGTCACCGATCATGACGAAATTCAGTGGCGGCCCGGGATTGCCGACCACATCCCTGGTACAGCACGGCAAGCGCTGCAGTTCAACCCGCAACCGATCTTCACCGCTGACCTCGATGAGCTCCGATTCCGGTATGGTGGCGGTGAAACGGGTGGCACTCTCCGCACTGATTATCCGGCCGGACAGCGGCACCAGCAGCGCCAGACTCCTGCTCCAATGGCGACCAACCAGATCGATGTTGACGATTTTGACGCCCTTGTCGAGGTTGGTGTAGATGAATCCGGAGGAACGGGAATGCGGCGCTATCTGCTCCTCGAATCCCAGAGTCTCGAAGTGTGCATCCACCTCCCTGTTGGCGACCCCCGAGAAACTGTGGAAACTGAACGCCACTTCCAGCGGTGAAAAATATTCCGGATCCAGCCCGGTGGGCAGAAAAGCGACCAGCCTGTCGGTATTGTTGTCGATCTCCAGCCACAATGGCTGGATACCGTTGGCTGCCAGATCGACACCGAAGATAGCCATGCTTTCCTGCGGGTCCGGGATGGTCGCGGACACGCGAAAGCCATGCTCGGATTTCGACACCGCATGCGCCCGGAGACCGGCAACATCGGTTGGCGCCGGCTGTTCGAAGTTGCCCGCGCAACCGCCCAGCAGAGCCGCCAGCAGCCATACCAGCCACCACCAACTGTGCAGGGGTGGAATGATCGGCAAAACGCCTGACACCGTGGCGACCATCACCTGCCGTCCTCGCTCACTCCCCGACATCGGTGGTCACCTTGTCGATGCCCCTGGCGTCGAGAGGCCGCAGGTCCCAATCGAGGATATCGATGCCCGCCAGTGATCGTGGTCTGGGCTCAAAATACATCACGGCCCTGAGGCCATCGGTGAAGTACGGATCGCCCACCAGATTGCTGCGCGGCGCCTCCCTGCTCACCGCCCCAACGCCGCTGACGTATCCGTATGCCGCCAATGCCTGCGAGTAAGCCAGATCTTCGAGCAGATAGCGCCGGGCCTCGTCAACGTCGGGATCGATGACATGGGTGGAAATGGTCGGCGACTTGAGCGTGTACTTGACACCTATGTCACGGCTGATCTGGCCGATCCAGACCGGTTTGCCGCGAAACCGCACCGGCGTCATCCACAGGCGCAGATGGTTGCGTTGGTGAATGGTGCCACGCGCTTTCTGCGCGGCCAGGTCCTGTTTCCGATCGTAAACATAGAGCGGGCTGACCGGCGAGTAGCGATAGCGCGAACCCTGCAGGAATGCTTTCACGGTACGCCACACGGCTTTCGACCAGATCACTTCGGTACCATGCCAGCCACGGCGGATGAAGGCCGGGAAAATATCCTCCCGGTCACCGATCAACACCAGGTTCAGCGGGTCTCCCTGTTCGCTGCCGTCCTCATTGCCGGTGCAACAGGGCATCGTTTCCAACTGTTGCCGCAATTGCTGCTCGCTGTCCACGTCGATCAGTTGTTCGGCGCTGTAGAGACTACCAAAGTCGACCTCGACATAGTCGCCGCGGAAACCCGGGTCGGCCACGATGTAGGTAAAACTGCGTGCATCTCCATCGCCGATCAGATCCACATCCACCGCCTTGAACGCTTCTTCGCGATTGACGATCACGAATCCCGACACCGTCGTACCGGGTCGCACCGGGTTGATGAAATCCAGACCCTGAAAACGGTTGCCGAGTTCACCGCCGTATTCTTGCTCGAAAGCGAACGCAGCCTCGGCAGGCGGGAAATAGGCCGGATCGAGCCCCGTCGGCAAAAACCAGTACGACAGGGGTCCGTCGTTGTTGATTTCCAGCCACACGGCTTGCATGTTTCGCTCGGCCAGGTCGACGCCGTAGATGTCGAGCGCCTCCTCGCGGGTGGGCACGGCCACGGTGACGGTGAGATCACCCTGCATCTGGGTCTGCGAACGGGTTCGGAACGCTACTTCATCTATGGATTTCGGTGTGGTGGTAGCACAGGCAGAGACCAGCAGCAGCACCGACAGTATTCCTGTCCGATACCGGATCGCTGACGAACCGTGATGATGAGCGGCCCGACGGGACCGCTCACGATGGATCATCAGTGGACGCAACAGTGCTCTCCATTCCTGCTTCTTGCTCACGTTCTATCCATAGGGCGAGCCCGGGTCAAGCCTGAAGTCGCGATAGAGGCGCGCACCCGGTAGCCGCCACGACTATACTTCACCGGGATTGGGAGCCGCCCGACCCGAGAACCACCATTGTGCGTCATACAAGAGGCTGAAAGTGAACGATATCCAGAAAGTCGAAATGACCAAACTCCGGGAACAGATCAACCACGACGTCCGCAAGCTGGTCGACAAATATCGCCGTATCATGGACTGGGATATCCCCGAAAACGACGAAACCCGGGCCGGTACGCTGGTGATCGAGGAGATACGCCAAGCTCTGGACCGGGTGGCGGCGGACGACCGAA
>CBDVAK010000094.1:0-11646 GCA_965371945.1 uncultured Candidatus Competibacteraceae bacterium | reverse complement strand
AATCGATGGCCCCGGAGGCGGAGACCCCGGAGGCGGTGACCTTTGCCGATGACCTTGATTCACAGCGCTCTGTCTGGATCGAAGCCGAGACGGAACCGGCGGTACCGAATCTGGCCATCGTGGAGACCGATCCAGGGGTGGTGGCGGGAACCGATACCGCGGCGGATCGGCAGGCAGAATTGTCGGGAACCGGGGCGGGTATCGAGGATACAGACGCCACCGCTGGTGCCGGGAATCCTGGTGTCGACATGAACGCGGCTTTCAACCAGGACGTGGTTCCCGCGGGGGTAGACCAGGAAACCACTGCCGTGGACGATATGGCCACGGCCGGGGAAAACGTGCCGGTAGCGGCGGATGATGGGTCGGCTGTGTTGTCGGCGGACTCATCGGCCGGGATGGCGCCGGCAATCGACGAGGCGCGACCGGCATCAATACCAGCGGCCAGCGAAGTTGATCTGGCAGCACTGGCGGGGCCCGGCTGGATGCAGAAGACGTTGGCCCTGCTCAACGACCCGCGCTCACTGGCGATGGTGGGTGGGGGCGCGCTCTTGTTTCTGATCGTAGTGTTGCTGTTGTTGCGACGCATGATGTCGAAACGGGGCGATGCTACGCCAGCATCGGCACAATTCACCGCCGATCGGGCACGACCGGAGCTCCCCGAGTTGCCGGCAGTCGCACCGGCTGTTGCTGCGATCGCGGCAGACAGCAACATCGCAGCAACGGATGATGATGAGGCGGCAGCGGTGCCCGCAGCGGCCTCGCAAAGCCCGGCGGCTGATATTGACATTGCCGCACAGGCCGACGTGTTACTGGCGATGGGAGACTATGACGATGCTACACGCCTGTTGCAGCAGGCCCTGATAGAGCAGGGGGAACAACCGGAGTTGGTCTTCAAGCTGCTGGAGGCGCTGCATGGTCAGGTTGACGCCGGCGCCTATGTGAGTACGGCCGAGCAGTACCGGGCCAGTCTGGAGGCGGATGGCACTTGGGAGCAGGTACGGCAAATGGGTGTCCAACTGGACAGTGGCAGCGTCTTGTTCGCCGCTAGCGCTGTCGCGGAGACCGTTCCCGCTCAGCCTGCTACCGTGGACTCGGCATCTGAGCCGCCAAAGCTGCCACCCGAACCTGCCGTGAGTTCTGCTGCTGAGGTCCAGGTGGCGGTTTCTTCCAAAATGGATGATGACGTGCTGGAGTTCGTGCTCCCGGAAAAACCGGCGGTTTCGGCCGGGCAGCCGCCCGCCGAGAGCGTGGCGGAAGCTGATCCCGGACTGGATTTCGATCTGGATGCGTTGGCGCCGGAGGGCACGGCGAGAATCCCGGAACCGGTGGCCGCCCGCGGCGACGAAGACATCAGCCTGGCATTGGATGAGGAGTTTCGTAAACTGGAGGACCGTGCCGGTGAGCCCACAGGCCCTGGCGCAGAGGATTCGGAGTCAATAGACCTCGGCGAACTGGAGGAGATGCTCGAAGTCGACCCTGTCGCTGCGGAGGTGCTGGATTTTCGAGGTACGGATGGCGGCGAACCCGCCGCGGCCGAGACCCGGGAAGACGGTGATTCGTTTGTCGATACCAAACTCGACCTGGCGACCGCCTATCTGGAAATGGGTGACCAGACCGGCGCCCGTACGCTGTACCAAGAAGTCGTCGAAGAGGGTAACGACGCTCAGCGTCGGCAGGCCCGCGATGGTCTGGCGGAGATCGGCTACGGCTGACCACGACGAAAATCCCCCTGGCTGCAACCAATCGCGTCGGAGCATGCTCCGTCGCGATTGGTTGCAGGCTTGGCCCTTCCGGATCCCGGTAAGGCGATTGCTGTCACCAGAACTACCGACGGTCCCAGGCATTACCCACATCCACGTCACTGCTGCCAGCGCCCCGGCTGGTTGAGAAGCGGCCAATCGTCCAATGTCACGTATCGCCCTGGGAATCGAGTATGACGGCAGCCGTTTTCACGGCTGGCAGTCGCAGCCCGGGGTGGACTTGCCCACCGTGCAGTCAGCGGTCGAAAATGCACTTGGTGTGGTAGCCGATCACGCGCTGGACGTGATTTGCGCGGGCCGTACGGACCGGGGTGTGCACAGCAATGCCCAAGTCGTCCATTTCGATACCAACGCAGACCGTGCGGAGCATAGCTGGGTGTTGGGCGGCAACGCGAATCTGCCGCCCGATATCAGGGTCCATTGGGCTCGGCCGGTCGAAAGTGGTTTTCATGCCCGTTTTAGTGCCCTCGCGCGCCGCTACCGCTATGTCATCGTCGAGGGTCGGGTTCGCTCCGCTCTGCAGCGGCAAAGGGTTTGCTGGAGTCGACAATCCCTCGATGTCAGCGCCATGTCACAGGGCACCGCGTGCCTGCTAGGCAGCCATGACTTCAGCTCTTTCCGGGGCAGCGGCTGCCAGTCGCGTCATCCGGTGCGCGAACTCAGGAGCATCACGGTGGAACGCCACGGCGCGCTGGTAGCCATCGAGGTGGAAGCCAATGCATTCCTGCTGCACATGGTGCGCAACATTGCGGGTGTGTTGATGGCAGTGGGACGGGGCGAGCGGGCGGTAAGCTGGGTGGCGGAAGTGCTGGCAGCCCGTGACCGCCGCGGTGGTGGGGTGACCGCACCACCCCAGGGGCTGTACCTCACTGCCGTCCGCTACCCGCAAAGCTACCGATTGCCGCAACCACCCTGGTGCGCGTCGCCGTACTGAGGCTGTTGTTTGCGGTCGGGTACTTGATGATTGTGGTACTCTCTGCGACCGGTATTGCGGGATGACTGGTGATGGGCCGGACCCGAGTCAAAGTGTGTGGAATCACCCGGCCCGAAGACGGCCTGGCCGCCGCCCGTGCAGGCGTCGATGCGATCGGGCTGGTTTTCTATCCGCCCAGTTCACGTTTCGTGAGCACGCAAGCAGCGTGTGCGGTGATCGAGGTGTTGCCGCCACTGGTCACGGTAGTTGGGTTGTTCCTGGACGCTTCCCGTGACCAGATCGATGAGGTGTTGCGCCAGGTGCCGCTTGATGTGCTGCAGTTTCATGGCGTCGAAGAACCTGCGTTCTGTGCCAGCTTTGGCAAGCCATATATCAAGGGCGTGGCAATGTCCGGTCTCACCGACGTTTGTGCCTATCTGGCGCGTTATGCGGGCGCTCGTGGTTATCTGATGGACAGCCACCGCTCGGGACAGGCCGGGGGCACGGGAGAAAGATTCGACTGGCGTCACATCCCGGCCGACCTCGGCGATTGTCTGATTCTGGCCGGCGGTCTGAACCCGGGTAATGTTGGTGAGGCGGTACGCAGGGTGCGGCCCTGGGCCGTCGACGTCAGTACCGGCGTGGAGCAGGCAAAGGGTATCAAGGATCCACGGCTCATCGTGGAGTTTGTGGAAGGAGTTGAAAGTGGCGAGTCCCGCTGAACAAATGCAAGCCTATGATCTGCCGGACCGGCATGGTCATTTCGGGCCCTATGGTGGCCGCTTCGTGGCCGAGACGCTTTCCGGGGCTCTCGATGAGTTGACCGAAGCCTACCATCGCTACCTGGCGGACCCGGTTTTCATCGCGGAGCTTGATGAGGACTTTGCTCACTATATCGGGCGCCCGTCGGCGCTCTATCTGGCCCGGCGCTGGTCGGATCGTCTCGGTGGCGCACGCATTTATCTCAAGCGTGAGGATCTCAATCATACCGGGGCGCACAAGATCAACAATGCAGTGGGCCAGGCGTTGCTGGCGAAACGCCTGGGCAAGAAAAGGCTGATCGCCGAAACCGGTGCCGGACAGCATGGAGTCGCCACCGCGACCGTGGCTGCGCGACTGGGTTTGGATTGCGTGGTCTATATGGGAACCGAGGATATCCGGCGACAATCTCCCAATGTGTACCGCATGAAGCTGCTGGGTGCCGAGGTGGTGCCGGTGGATTCAGGCACCCGCACCCTCAAAGACGCGCTGAACGAGGCTTTGCGGGACTGGGTGACCAACGTGGACGATACCTACTACATCATCGGCACGGTGGCCGGTCCACACCCCTATCCGGCGATGGTGCGGGATTTTCAGGCGGTGATCGGGCGGGAAGCCAGGGCCCAGATTGTCGAGCGCGAAGGTAGACTGCCAGACGCGCTGGTCGCTTGTGTCGGTGGCGGTTCCAATGCCATTGGCCTGTTCTATCCTTTCATCGGCGATAGCGGAGTTGCCATGTATGGCGTCGAGGCTGGCGGCGAAGGCCTGCAAAGCGGGCGCCATGCCGCCCCGTTGAGCGCCGGTCGCCCGGGCGTGCTGCATGGCAACCGAACCTATTTGATGGAAGACGAAAATGGCCAGATTCTGGGCACCCATTCGATTTCCGCCGGTCTAGACTATCCAGGTGTAGGCCCCGAGCATGCCTGGCTCAAGGATAGTGGGCGCGCCACCTATGTGGCAGTGGATGATACTCAGGCACTGGCCGCTTTCCACGACCTGACCTTGACGGAAGGTATCATTCCGGCGTTGGAGAGCAGTCACGCACTCGCCTATGTCGCGCAACTGGCGCCACGCATGAGTCGCGATGACATTATCGTGGTCAACCTGTCGGGGCGTGGAGACAAGGACATCGATACTGTGGCAACGCTCGACGGGATCGAGCTCTGAATCCGGGAAGCGCCGCCATGAGTCGAATTGAACAACGTTTTCGAGCACTGCGGAAGCTACAGCGCAAGGCATTGATACCCTATTTGATGGCTGGTGACCCCGCCCTCGCCGAGACAGTGCCACTGATGCACGCCCTGGTGGATGCCGGTGCCGACCTGATCGAGCTGGGAGTGCCATTTTCGGATCCCATGGCGGACGGGCCGGTGATACAAGCAGCCGGTGAACGTGCCCTGGTGCAGGGCGTGTCGCTGGTGCAAACCATAGCTGCGGTGGCACGGTTTCGCGAGACGGATTCGGATACCCCGGTGTTGCTGATGGGTTACCTCAACCCGGTCGAGGCGATGGGTTACCAGGCATTCGCCGACAACGCCGCCGCTGCCGGTGTGGACGGCCTGTTGACAGTTGACCTGCCTCCAGAGGAATCCAACGGCCTGTGTGGCGCCCTGGGGCCAGCCGGTATCGATCCGGTTTTCTTGTTCGCACCGACCACCAGCAGGGAACGGTTGCGCCGAATCGGTAACATCGCCCGCGGTTTTCTCTACTATGTCGCGGTCAAGGGTATCACCGGCTCCGGTATGCTCGATCCCCGCCAGGTTGGCGAACGACTTGCGGCTGTGCAGGGGCTTTGTCAGTTGCCGCTGGGTGTGGGATTCGGAATCGCCACCCCGGAGGCCGCCGCTGCCATCTCACGGGTGGCGGATGCGGTGATCGTCGGCAGCGCCCTGGTCGATGCCATCCACCGTTGCAACGAGGGTCCCAGCGGGCGAATCCGTGCTGCGGCTGCGCTGATTTCAGGCATGCGCCTGGCGATGGATCAGGCTGCAGCGGCTTGAACACAGGTGCCGAGAAATGAGCTGGTTCGAGAAACTGGTTCCGGCGCGAATCCGTACCGAGGTCAGCAACCGGCGACGAACGGTTCCGGAGGGTGTCTGGAGCAAGTGCGAAGGCTGCAGCGCAGTACTGTACAAGGCGGAGCTGGAACGCAACCAGATGGTTTGTCCGAAGTGCGGGCACCACATGCGGATCGGTGCCCGTGAACGGCTGCGACGCTTCCTGGATCCCGAACCGCAAACTGAAATCGGTGCGGATATCGAACCAATTGATTTCCTGAAATTTCGTGACGGCAAAAAATACGCTGATCGCCTCCAGCAGGCGCAACGCAGCAGCGGTGAAAAGGACGCTTTGATCGCTATCGAGGGGGCTGTTCTGGGAGTTCCCGTGGTTGCCGCGGCCTTCGAGTTTTCTTTTATGGCAGGTTCGATGGGATCGGTCGTAGGTGAACGTTTCGTGCGGGCAGTGCGTCGCTGCCTCCAGCAGGACATCGGTTTGGTCTGTTTCGCTGCCAGTGGCGGCGCCCGCATGCAGGAAGCGCTCGTTTCGCTGATGCAGATGGCCAAGACCAGCGTTGCGCTGGCGCGGTTGTCGGAAAGAGGGTTGCCCTATATCTCGGTCATGACCGACCCGACCACCGGTGGTGTGTCCGCCAGTCTGGCCATGCTCGGTGATGTCAACGTAGCGGAACCTGGTGCGCTCATTGGGTTCGCCGGCGCCAGAGTGATCGAACAAACGGTCCGTGAGACTCTGCCAGAGGGCTTCCAGCGTAGCGAGTTCCTGCTAGATCATGGTGCTATCGACATGATCGTCGACCGGCGCGTGCTGAGAAACACCGTGGCCACGACGCTGGCCATGCTCACGGATCGGCAAGTGCCGCCGGCTGACAGGGAAACCGATGTCGCGGTGCTGCCATCGCCCGAGGATCCACCGCCAGAGGTGGATTCCGAAGCCGGGCCGATCACCTGAAGCCTCGCGGCGATCACCTCGAATTCCCATGCAGCTGGCTCGTGAACACCGGACCCTGGCCGACTGGCTGCAGTGGCAGCAGCAATTGCATCCGGCGGAAATGGAACTGGGTCTGGATCGGCTCTGGCCGGTGGCGGCCCGCATGGGTTTGCGCAAGCCGGCCTCGCGGGTCATCACAGTTGCCGGCACCAACGGCAAGGGCTCGGCGGTAGCGCTGCTGGAGCGGATACTGTGCGCGGCCGGGTACCGGGTCGGCAGCTACACCTCGCCACATCTGTTGCATTACAACGAACGAATCAGGATCGACACCCGACCGGTGCGCGATGCCGATTTGTGTACCGCCTTTGCGCGTGTGGAAACCGCCCGTCAGGGGGTAACGCTGACTTTTTTCGAATACGGAACGCTGGCCGCGCTCGACCTGTTACAGCGCCAGCGCCTGGATTTGGCAATCCTCGAGGTGGGCCTGGGGGGCAGACTGGATGCCGTCAACCTGATCGATGCTGACGCCGTCTTGCTGATGCCGGTGGCAATCGATCACAGCGAATGGCTGGGACCGGATCGGGAAACCATCGGTGCCGAAAAGGCTGGCGTGTTTCGAAGTGGCATACCGGTGGTTTACGCGGAACCGCGACCGCCGGCAAGCGTACTGCGCATGGGCGCCGAACTGCAGGTTGTTGCCTGCCGGCGGGGCTACCAGTTCGACGCGCTGACACATGGTTCCGAATGGGACTTTGTCGGCGGCCGGACGGAGCTGATTCGGCTGCCGAGGCCGCGTCTGGCAGGTGGATTTCAGGTAGACAATGCCTGCGCCGCCGTGGCGGTCGTGCAACTACCCGAACTGGGGTTGAATGTTGACCGTGCGGCCATCGAAAAGGGCTTGTCGGCGGTTGTTTTGGCAGGCCGTTTCCAGATCGTTCCCGGCGCGGTGGAATGGATACTGGACGTGGCGCATAATCCGGCCGGTGCCACGGTTCTCGCCAGTGCTCTGGGCGAGCGTTCATGTGCGGGCAGAACGCTTGCCGTGACCGGCATGCTGCGGGGCAAGGACAGTGTCGAGGTGTACCGGCTTATGAAAGCGGTCGTGGACGTCTGGTATCCGGCTTCACTGTCGCCCCCACGGGGTTCGAGTGGCAGCCTGGTCGCCAAGGCGCTGGCGGAGGTGCGCGCCACGGAGATTCGTGGGCCTTATGAGGATATCGGTACCGCGATATCGGCGGCCGCGGCTGATGCACGTCGTGGCGACAGAATCGTCGTATTCGGGTCTTTCCTGACCGTGGCGGCCGGGCTGCGGGTCCTCCATATTGAAACCGACGGGCAACCGGTCGCGACACCGGTCTGGAATAGATGAAACTGAACAATCGTCTCAAACATCGTCTCATCGGAGCCTCGGTGATCGTCGCCGTGGCCGTCATATTTCTGCCGGAACTATTGCGTCCCAGCGCGGAGCGGGGGCGGGACGTTGTCGAAATGGAGATCCCGGCGCCGCCTGTCCACACTTTCAAGGCCCAACAGCCAGTTCCCGCCACAGAGATATTGGCGCTGCCCACGACGCTATCCCAGCCACTGTCACCGGTGGCGCCAGCGGATACTGGCGCCACCGACGATAGTACCGGGGCAGATCCCGGAATCGACCCCGATGCCAATCCGCCGCTGTCGCCACCGCTACGGGCCGAGATAGCGGCCCCGGCTCCGGTCACGGTTCCGTCCGAGCTGCGTTCATGGGTGGTCCAGGTCGGCAGTTTTTCGGACCAGAACAATGCTCTTGCTTTGCGCGACCGCCTGCGCGAAGAAGGGTTTGTGACATTTGTGGAACCGGCGGATATCAATGGTCGAAAACTGTACCGGGTCCGGGTCGGTCCCGAGCTGCAGCGCAGTACGGCAGAACGATTGAAGGACCAGCTGAGTGAAAAAACCAAACTGGAAGGTCAATTGAGGCAGTATCCGTGATGCTTGCCGGTGGCGGTATTGTCTGTGTTTGCGACACCGGTCGGGTTATTCGGTGTCGAATGCCTGCGCAGGGCCGGCCATGATCGAGCAGCTGGTCTGGGTAGACTATGGAATCCTTGCGATTCTGGCGTTTTCAATGATCGTGAGCGCGTGGCGCGGTTTTATCCGCGAGGCATTGTCGCTGGCCTCCTGGGCTGCCGCTCTGGTGGTCGCGGTGGCCTTCGCCGACGCTGGCGCGGATGCTCTTGCCAGCTTTATCTCGGCGCCCTCGATTCGCCTCACGGTGGCGTTCGGTGCACTGTTTCTGGTGACCCTGCTGTTGGGTGGCCTGCTCAGCTACCTGGTTGGGCGGTTGTCCGACAAGACCGGGTTGACTGGTACCGACCGGGTCGTGGGCGTGGTGTTCGGGCTGGTTCGCGGGATCGCGATCGTTACCGTCATTGTGTTGCTGGCCGGGCTGACACCGGTGCCTCAGGATCTGTGGTGGCAGCAGTCCGTCCTGTTGCCCCGCTTCGTGGAGCTTGCGGTGATCATCAAAGATCTGATCCCTGCACCCTATGACAGTTATTTCTCATATGCCTGAACACCAATCGGGAATCAACTGATGTGCGGAATCATAGGTCTGGTGGCACGTGGTCCGGTCAACCAGGCGCTTTATGATGGTCTGACCGTCCTGCAGCACCGCGGTCAGGATGCCGCGGGGATCGTCACCTGTGATGACGGCCGGTTCTACCTGCGCAAGGACAACGGACTGGTCAGGGACGTTTTTCGTACCCGGCATATGCGCAGACTGACCGGCAATATGGGCATTGGCCATGTCCGTTACCCTACCGCCGGATCATCCAGCACCGCGGAGGCGCAACCGCTCTACGTCAATTCGCCCTACGGGATCGCATTGGCGCACAACGGCAACCTCACCAATGCCGCCACGCTCAAGACGGAGGTCTTTCAGTCCGACCTGCGCCATATCAATACCGATTCCGATTCCGAGATTCTGCTCAACGTGTTCGCCCACGAACTGCATCAGCAGGGTAAATTCCAGCTGGGCGCCGAGGATGTCTTCGCCGCGGTCGAGGGTGTGCACCGCAGGGCCCAGGGCGGGTATGCAGCAGTCGCCATGATCATCGACTACGGTATCGTCGCATTTCGGGATCCCTATGGAATTCGACCCTTGGTCTATGGTCGCAGGGACACGCCGGATGGCCCCGAGTACATGCTGGCTTCGGAAAGTGTGGCCCTGGATGCACTGGGCTTCGAGCTGGTCAGGGATGTTGCCCCGGGCGAAGCCATCTACTTCGACATCGATGGGGGGGTCCACACCCGTTTGTGCGCGCAGCAGCCCCGCAGTGCCCCCTGTACCTTCGAGTTCGTTTATTTCGCACGCCCGGACTCGATCATGGACAATGTCTCGGTGCACAAGGCGCGGTTGCGGATGGGTGATCGGTTGGCGGAGAAGATACTGAAGGTATGGCCTGACCACGATGTCGATGTGGTGATCCCGATCCCCGATACCAGCAGAACATCAGCGATGCAGGTTGCCTACGCGCTGGGCGTGAAGTACCGGGAAGGGTTCATCAAGAACCGTTACATCGCCAGAACCTTTATCATGCCCGGTCAACAGATGCGCAGAAAGTCCGTACACCAGAAACTCAACGCGATCGATCTGGAGTTTCGTGGCAAGAACGTACTGCTGGTGGACGATTCCATCATCCGTGGCACAACCTCCGAACAGATCGTGCAGATGGCACGGGATGCCGGCGCGCGCAAGGTCTATTTCGCCTCCGCGGCACCGGCGGTCCGCTACCCGAACGTCTACGGTATCGACATGCCTGCGGCAGAGGAGTTCGTTGCCCACGGACGCAATGAGCAGCAGATCTGCGAGACGATCGGGGCGGATTGGCTGATCTACCAGGATCTCGATGCATTGGAAGACGCCATCCGCCAGGGCAATCCGTCCCTGACGGAGTTCGAGAGTAGCTGCTTCGACGGCGACTACATCACCGGTGATATCGATGGCCACTATCTGCGTGCATTGCGCCAGGTACGCTCGGATGCGGCCAAGAACCAGCGCGAAAGCGATGACGTAGATATCGTGGGGCTACACAATGTCAGTTGACCAGATCGGGGTTTCGCGGTCGGGATTCGCGACCCGGGCGGTGCGCAGCGGACAACAGCGTGGCTTTGAGGGCGAACATTCGGAGCCGATATTTGCGACTTCCAGCTATGTGTTCGAGTCGGCGGCGGAAGCGGCGGCCCGGTTCTCGGAACAACAAAGCGGCAACATTTACTCGCGTTTTACCAACCCCACGGTGCGGACCTTCGAGCAACGGCTGGCGGCCCTGGAGGAAGGTGAATCCTGCGTTGCCACCGCTTCCGGTATGTCGGCCATACTGGCTACCTGCCTGGCCACACTCAAGTCGGGCGATCATATCGTGGCCTCGGCGAGTCTGTTCGGCAGCACGGTATCGTTGTTCACCAACTACCTGCCGCGTTTCGGGATCGAAGTTACCTTCGTGGAGTTGACCGATCCTGATGCCTGGTCCAGGGCGATGCGACCGCAGACCCGTATGCTGTTTCTGGAAACGCCGTCGAATCCGCTGATGGAAATCGTCGACATTGGCGAAATCTCGCAAATTTCCAGGGCCGCGGGTTGTATGCTGGTGGTGGACAACTGTTTTTGTACACCGGCCCTGCAGCGCCCGCTGAGCCTGGGTGCCGATCTGGTGGTGCACTCCGCCACCAAGTACCTGGACGGGCAGGGTCGTTGCATCGGCGGTGCGGTCGTGGGCGACCGGCACAGGGTGGGCAAGGATATATTTGCGTTTTTGCGTACCGCTGGTCCGAGCATGAGCCCGTTCAACGCGTGGGTATTCTTGAAGGGTCTGGAGACGCTCAAGTTGAGGATGCGGGCCCACAGTGATTCCGCCATGGAACTGGCGCGGTGGTTACAGTCCAACCCCCTGATCGCACGAGTGTACTACCCGGGTTTGGACAACCACCCGCAGCATCGGTTGGCCGCTCGTCAGCAGGATGGCTTTGGCGGGATCGTGTCTTTCGAGGTGCATGGCGGGCGTCAGGCTGCATGGCAGCTCATCGACAGCACCCGGATGGTGTCGATCACCGCCAATCTGGGCGATACCCGGACCACCATCACCCACCCGGCATCCACCACGCACGGCAGACTCAGTCCGGCGCAACGTGAGCGCGCGGGGATTTCCGAGTCTCTGGTGCGCTTGTCGGTGGGGTTGGAGGATATCGAGGATATCAAGTCCGACCTGTCCGGAGGCATCGGAGCCTAGG
>CBDVAK010000093.1:0-11650 GCA_965371945.1 uncultured Candidatus Competibacteraceae bacterium | reverse complement strand
GCACACCGTGGGTATATCAGCTGTCGCGCTGCCAGTAGCCCACAGGTTCCTGCATCGGCGCAAAGTTGTGGGGCACCAGGACGGTGTTGATGGCTGGACGGCTGTGGTCCGGTTCAGGGTAGTCGATGGTGTAGTGGAGCCCCCGGCTTTCCTTGCGCAAGGCCGCACTGCGAATGATCAGGTCAGCAACCAGGGCAAGATTGCGAAGTTCGATCAGGTCGGCTGAAACCCGGAAGTTTCCATAGTACTCCTGTATCTCGCGTGACAGCAGACCGACTCGGTTGTGGGCTCTTTGCAATCGCTTGTTGCTGCGAACGATACCGACGTAGTCCCACATGAAACGCCGCAACTCGTTCCAGTTGTGGGTCACCACCACCTCCTCATCGGAATTGGTGACCCGGCTCTCATCCCATGCGGGCAGGTCTTCATCGCTCGCGGCGAGACCGCGTGTGGAAATATCCGCTGCCGCCGCCGCGCTGTAGACCAGACACTCCAGCAACGAGTTGCTGGCCATGCGGTTGGCGCCGTGCAGTCCCGTGAACGCGGATTCACCGACACAATAGAGGCCGCTCAGATCGGTACGGGCGTGGTGGTCGGTCATCACACCGCCACAGGTATAGTGTGCGGCCGGGACCACCGGCAGGGGTTCCCGGGTCATGTCGTATCCCAGTTCCAGGCAACGTTGATAGATGGTGGGGAAATGCCTGGTGATGAAATCTGCGGGCTTGTGGCTGATGTCCAGGTGAACACAGGGAATGCCCAGCCGTTTCATCTCATGGTCGATGGCACGTGCCACGATATCCCGGGGCGCCAGTTCAGCCCTGGCATCGAATCGGGACATGAAGAGATCGCCGTTGGGCAGCAGCAGGCGTCCGCCTTCGCCCCTGACCGCTTCAGAGATCAGGAAATTGCGGGCGTCCGGATGAAACAGACAGGTCGGATGGAATTGCATGAACTCCATATTGGCGACCCGGCAGCCGGCGCGCCAAGCCATGGCGATACCGTCGCCACTGGATGCGTCCGGGTTGGTCGAATAGAGATAGGCCTTGCTGGCCCCGCCGGTTGCCAGTACCACCACGCTGGCGCCGAAGGCTTCGACCTGGCGGGCACGTTTGTCAAACACATAGCAGCCAAGAGCGCGATTGTGCTTTCTGCCCAGGCGCGATGTCGTGATCAGTTCCAGGGCGATCCGGTGTTCGAGCAGGGATATATTGGCACATTTTCGTACCTGTTCGGTCAGCACTTGGTGGATGGCCCGGCCAGTAGCATCTGCTGCATGCACCACCCGGCGGTGACTGTGCCCACCCTCTCGGGTCAGATGATAGTGAACGCTGCCGTCAGACGCCGCCTGGGTCGTAAACTGCACCCCGAGACCGGATAGCCACTCGATTTCGGAGCGCCCGCCGTGGACCGTATTGGTGACCGCTTCCGGGTCGCACAGACCGGCCCCGGCAAGCAGCGTGTCCTCGACATGGGACGCCAGCGTGTCGTCCTTGTCGAGTACGGCCGAAACACCTCCCTGGGCCCAGTAGGTGCTACCGGCGGAAACCCGGTCCTTGGACAACAGTGTGACCCGGACCCGGGGTGGCAACCGCAGTGCCAGGCTGAGCCCGGCTGCACCGGTGCCGACGATCAGTACATCTGTGTTCATGGTTGGCATGATGTCATGATATGGGCTCTACTATGAGATGTTGGTCACGTTGTTCGAATGATTGGGGCCCGCTCTACCGGCAGGCGATCCCGGCCCTGTGCTGGTCCGGCAAAAGTTTGCCAGATCCGGGCGCCGATGCGAACTATTCGGCGGCAGACCGGTCTACCACACAGGTGCTGGGGAATAGGCACCTCACCCACAAGGGGCTGGCCCGAATGGGCGATTCCGATCGAGAGCTGGTCAAGCGGGTCAAGCGCGGTGACAAGACAGCATTCGACATCCTGGTGCAGAAATACCAGCACAAGATCGTCAAGCTTGTGTCGCGCTATATCCACGACCCCAGCGAGGCTCTGGATGTCACGCAGGAAGCATTCTTGAAAGCGTACCGCGCTCTGCCGGGATTCCGTGGCGACAGCGCTTTCTATACGTGGCTCTACAGAATCGCCATCAATACCGCCAAGAATCATCTGGTGGCACTGTCGCGACGGCCGCCGGTCACTGATATCGACTCGCAGGAAGCGGAGCAGTACGGCGGGGAATCACAATTGAAGGAAAACGCCACGCCTGAGAACCTGCTGCTTCGTGACGAGATCGAAGCCACCATATACGGTGCAATAGATGCCTTGCCGGAAGACTTGCGGACCGCCATCACGCTCAGGGAACTCGAAGGACTCAGCTATGAAGAGATTGCCCAGGTCATGTCTTGCCCGATCGGCACGGTGCGATCGCGGATTTTTCGCGCCCGGGAAGCGATCGATCAGAAGTTGAGACCCCTGTTGGGACAAGCACTTGAAACGGAGCAAGAGTGATGTCGAATGAAACAGATGATCGGATTTCGGCATTGGTGGACGATGAGCTCGATGAGAGTGAACTCGGTCATGTGTTGACAAGACTGCGAACCGATACGGCATGCAGAGCACGCTGGCAACGTTATCAGCTCACCAATGCAGTACTCAGAGACTCGCTGCCGGAGGTCGTGGATCTCGACCTTGCCAGGCGAATTCGGCGTTGTGTGGCATCGGAGCAGATATGGTTGGAGTCGACGCCGGGCTGGCGCAAACCGGTGCTGGGTCTGGCGATCGCTGCTTCGGTGACCCTCGGCGTGGGGTTGGGCGCTGCACTGTTGATCACACGCGATAGTGCGGAAAACCCGCAGCTGGCGAAGGCGGCCGCACCGGCTCCGGCCCAGACGGATACCACCGTGTTTGCCGGCGACGGGGCGCAGGTAGTGGTGGACCGTTGGGATCAGGTCGCGGCGAAACGGGTCTACCCCTACCTCATCAACCACAACGAGATGGCGGTCGGCGGAGTGATTCCGACGGTAGTGCCCTACGGGCGTCTAATCGGTCATGATCAGGGACGTTAGCCATTGGTGATGCCTGTTTGGCCCAAGATTTCGGATTCAGATGAGATGATTCACTTCAGGAGTTTGTTGCGTTTCAGCCCCTTGGCGGCCTTTCGAATGCCAGCGCGCGACGCGGTGAGGGCTGTCAGGCAAGAATGCCCCTGCAGGTGGTTGTTGGTGGCGCTGCTGTTATGGTTGCCCGTTTATCCGCTGAGCGCCGAGCCGCAGCGCGATGACGCTGAATCCTGGCTCGAGCACATGGTGACCGCGGCCCGGATGTTGAATTACGAGGGAACTTTCGTTTATCGCGCCGGGTCGGATCTGCACAGCATGAGGGTGATCAATACCGTCAGCCCGAAAAGCGACGAGCAGCGGCTTTATTCGCTGGATGGTGACGGCCAGGAGGTGGTACGCCGGGGTGGTACGGTTACCGTGCTGCTGCCGGATGGTACATCGCTGACCTATGACAAGGATCTTGGGTCGGGTCCGTTCCCGTTGCCTATTTCCCGGGATCTGGAAAAGCTGCACGAGAGCTACGGCCTGAGGCTTGACGGTTGGGACAGGGTCGCAGGGCGTCCGGTTCGTGGGGTCAGACTGGTCGCCCGGGATAGCTACCGTTACGGCTACCGGCTCGGGCTCGATCGTGAAACCGGAATGTTGCTGCGTTCGGACCTGTTGACCAAGGATGGGGAACCGCTTGAACAGCTGATGTTCACCGATATCCGATTTGGACCCGCTCAAGGCTGTGCAAGCGGGAGTCCCGGGGTCATTACGTCCTCGATTCCGAGTCGCCAGGACACCGGTATGCGCCGCGATACCATAGACGAGAGTGATGCAGGCTGGCATATTACAGAGCTGCCCAGGGGATTCGAGGAAAAATCGCACGTTCGCCAGGCGCAGGTCGGGGACCTCAGGGATGCGGAAATCATGATGGTGTCGGACGGCCTGGCCAGCGTGTCGATCTATGTGGGCCGCTACCAGGCGGACGGTGAGCCGCTAAATGGTGGGTCCCGGATCGGGGCCGTCAATGCTTACGGAACGACGTTCGATGGCTATCAGATTCTGGCAGTCGGTGAGGTTCCGGCCGTCACCGTAAAGTTGCTGGCTGAAGCGATCGTCCCCGTGGGGCAGTGACATGTTGCGCGGATACGCTGTGGTCTCAAGGGTGGGGAGCAGGTCGACTTGGGTGGAAATGGAACAACGCGCTGTCTGCTCTGCTTGCGGCCTGCGTGGTGGTTGCGGCAGCGCGCAACTGACCGGCATGATTAAACCACGCCGTATCAGTGTCGAAGTCGACTGTATCGAAGGTGTTGAGCCCGGCGACCGGGTCGAGGTCGGTATCGAGGAATCCGCCTTGCTGCGAGGTTCCGCGACTGTTTATCTGTTGCCCCTGGGGGCTCTGTTTGCAGGCGCGTCGGCGGTTGTGGCCGTTGGTGTGGAGAATGAGTTTGCGATCGCGCTGGGCGGCTGTTCCGGCATGACCCTGGGGATAATCTGGGCACGCCGATGGATCACCCGGCAGATGCGTGGTGGCAGCCGGAATCCGTTAGTGTGCAGGCGTATAGCTGCGCTGCCGGGCGTGAAGCCTGTCAGGCCAATCGACGGGGAGTTCGAATGAGGAAATGCTTGGCGCCGTGGCTGCTGGCCCTGGTATTGATGCCCTGGCCCCAGGCTTGGGCGGAGTTGCCGGATTTTACCGGGTTGGTCAAGGATTACGGACCCGCAGTGGTGAATATCAGTACCACCCAGAAAATCTCGCGACGATCGCTGCCGGAAATGGAGATTCCGGATCTGCCCGAAGGGCATCCGTTTGGTGACCTGTTCAAGCGCTTTTTCGGCGAAGGTGGCCCCTCCGAAGAACAGCAGGCGGAATCGTTGGGCTCCGGATTCATCATCAGCTCCGACGGTTACATTCTTTCCAACCATCACGTGGTCGCCAACGCCGACGAAATCCTGGTTCGCCTGAGTGACCGCAGAGTTATTTCGGCTGAGGTCATCGGTACCGACAAGCAAAGCGATCTGGCGCTCTTGAAGATCGACGCGACCGGGCTTCCCGCTGTCAAGATTGGCGACTCGCACGACCTGGAAGTGGGCGAATGGGTCCTCGCCATCGGTTCCCCGTTCGGTTTCGAGCAGAGCGCGACCGCCGGCATAGTGAGTGCCAAGGGGCGTAGCCTGCCGAGTGAGAACTATGTTCCTTTCATCCAGACTGATGTGGCCATCAACCCGGGCAATTCGGGCGGACCGCTGTTTGACATGGATGGTGAAGTGGTCGGAATCAACTCACAGATCTACAGCCGCACCGGGGGTTACATGGGGCTGTCCTTCGCCATCCCGATCGAGATGGCCATGAGTGTGGTGGAACAGATCAAGACCAAGGGTCGGGTCAGCCGCGGCTGGTTGGGCGTATTGATTCAGGAAGTCACCCGGGAACTCGCCGAGTCCTTCGGAATGGACAAGCCGCAGGGTGCATTGGTGGCCAAGATTTTCCCCGGTAGCCCGGCGGCAGCGGCCGGGTTCCAGGTCGGCGATGTCATCATCGATTTCAACGGCCAACCGGTGCCGACTTCCGCCAGTTTACCGCCGCTGGTCGGGCAGACAGCCGTCGGTAGCACGGTCCCGGTACAAGTCCTGCGCTCCGGCGATGCCCGGACGCTGGAAGTGCTGATCGAAGAACTGCCTGAACAAGACAGCTTGGCATCCGCAGGTGGTCCGCAGACGCCGCAAAGTTTTCTCGGGCTGACGGTGATGGACCTCAGCGATACCGAAAAAGAGGAGCTGGGGGTGGATCATGGTGTCAGTGTGACTGCAGTGGCCGAGGGCAGTGTTGCTGCCGAGTCCGGTCTGCGCAAGGGTGACATCCTGATGATGGTGAATGGCGAAGAGGTGCTCGACTCCCAGAGTCTGGCCGATATCATTGACAACCTTCCCGAGGGTAAATCGGTTCCCGTGCTGGTACAGCGGGGCGGCGGACCGGCCTTTCTCGCACTAAAACCGGGCGTAGAATAGCTCGATCAGAGCCGGGCCCCGCGAATCGCAGTCGCGGTTCGCGGGGTTTCGCTTTGCTGGGGATCCTTCACCCAATCCATGGAACGTTGCCTTGCGACTGACTGCGCCCAACTCCGCGTTGCGATCCCTGCCAACAGCACGGACTGTCGGCACCGCTCCGCACTTTGAACCCGAATTCGCCCACGTTCATCTGCAGCCCGCCGGGCCCGGATCGGATTGCGGGCACTCGCGCAGGTCCGGGTTCGTGTCGCTGATGAGGTGCCTCCGGCCAGGATGCCATGCAGAACATTCGTAACTTTTCGATCATCGCTCATATCGACCATGGCAAATCAACGCTCGCCGACCGGTTTATCCAACTGTGCGGGGGCTTGAGTGAACGGGAGATGGGAGCCCAGGTGCTTGATTCCATGGACCTGGAACGTGAGCGTGGTATCACCATCAAGGCGCAGGCTGTGTCGCTTAACTACCGGGCGCGCGATGGTCAAAACTACCACCTCAACCTGATCGATACTCCGGGCCACGTTGATTTCTCATATGAGGTTTCCCGTTCTCTTTCTGCTTGTGAAGGCGCATTGTTGGTGGTGGATGCCGCCCAGGGTGTCGAGGCTCAGAGCGTTGCCAACTGTTATACCGCCATCGACCAGGGATTGGAGGTGCTGCCGGTCCTCAACAAAGTGGATCTTCCTTCCGCGGAGCCGGAGCGGGTCTGTCGTGAAATCGAGGAAATCATCGGTCTGGACGCCAGCCAGGCGTTGCGGGTCAGCGCCAAGACCGGGGAAGGAGTGGAGGATTTGCTGGAAGCGCTGGTATCGATCATACCCGCGCCAACAGGTGATCCCGGGGGAGCGGTCAAGGCGCTGATTGTCGATTCCTGGTTTGACAACTATGTCGGCGTGATTTCATTGGTGAGGATAGTTGACGGGGCGATTTGCCGGCGTGACAAGATTCAGGTGATGTCGACCGGTCGTGTCTATCAGGTCGAGCGCGTGGGTGTGTTTACGCCGAAGCGCAGGGATCTGCAGCGTCTTGGCAGTGGCGAGGTCGGCTATGTCATCGCCGGCATCAAGGACATCGAGGGTGCGCCGGTCGGAGACACCTTGACCGGGTTCGAGCGGCCCGCTTCCAAGCCGTTATCGGGATTCCAAAGTGTCCAGCCACGAGTGTTTTCGGGGCTTTTCCCCGTTCTTTCCGAAGATTACGAGAACCTTCGCGAAGCACTGCGCAAGCTCAGGCTTAACGATGCCGCACTGTTCTTCGAACCGGAGACATCGCAGGCGCTGGGGTTCGGATTCCGTTGCGGATTCCTGGGCATGCTGCATATGGAGATCGTGCAGGAGCGCCTGGAGCGGGAATACGATCTGGATCTGATCACCACCGCGCCGACGGTGATCTACGAAGTGTTGACTGTGAGCGGAGAGACCGTCAGGGTCGACAACCCCTCGAAACTGATGCCGGTCAACCAGATCGAGGAGATACGCGAGCCTATTATCCGGGCGCATATTCTGGTGCCGCAGGACTATGTCGGCAATGTCATCGGGCTGTGCATCGACAAACGCGGGGTTCAGAAGCAGCTTCAATACATCGGCGGCCAGGTGGCAATCGAATTCGAGCTGCCAATGAGCGAGGTGGTGCTCGATTTCTTTGATCGTCTGAAGTCGGTAAGCCGGGGATACGCATCCTTCGACTACGAGCTCATCTGCTTTCGAGCGGCATCCGTGTTGAAGCTGGATGTACTGATCAATGGCGAGCGTGTGGACGCGCTATCGCTCATCGTGCACCGGGATCAGGCTCAGACTCGAGGCCGCGATCTGGTCGAGCGGATGAAAGCGCTGATTCCCAGACAGATGTTCGAGGTGGCCATACAGGCGGCTGTCGGCAGCAAGATACTGGCGCGCGCCAGCGTCAAGGCGTTACGTAAGAATGTTACTGCTAAATGTTATGGTGGCGATATCACTCGCAAGAAAAAATTGCTGGAAAAACAAAAGGCCGGCAAGAAGCGGATGAAGCAGGTGGGCAAAGTGGAGATTCCGCAAGAGGCATTCCTTGCCGTACTCCGGGTCGACAAAAAGTAGGAGAGACGATGTACTTCGATTTCGCAACAGCGCTGGTTCTGGCTGCGTTGGTCACTGGTGCCGTATGGTTGCTGGACGTCCTGGTGCTGTCCGCCCACAGAGCGGGGGGTTCTGGCAAGGAAGCCCTGCGGGTCCCCTGGTATGTGGAATACTCGCGCTCGTTCTTTCCAGTGATACTGGTAGTGCTGTTGTTGCGTTCGTTCCTGGTGGAACCCTTCCGAATTCCCTCCGGTTCGATGATGCCGACGCTGCTCGCAGGCGATTTCATACTCGTCAACAAATTTTCCTACGGTATCCGCTTGCCGGTGATCAATCAAAAAATTTACGGGGAGGGTGCCCCGGCACGGGGCGATGTGGTGGTGTTCCGCTACCCTGAAGATCCTTCCGTGGCCTATATCAAGCGTATTGTGGGCCTTCCCGGTGACCGTGTGGGCTATGTCGACAAGGTTGTTTACATCAACGGCGAGCCGGCGCCCCAGATGCCATTGCAAAGCGCGGAATGGCAGCAGCTGCAACTGGATTTGCGGAAAGAACAGCTTGGTGACATCAACCACGAAATTCTGATCAGCCCCTACGCACGCGGTCCCAACCTCGAAGTCAAGGTACCGGAGAACAGCTATCTGGTGCTGGGCGACAACCGTGACAACAGTCGCGACAGTCGCTATTGGGGCTTTCTCCCGGATGAAAACCTGATCGGCAAGGCGTTTCTGATCTGGATGAACTGGGATTGCGTGAGCGGGAACGGAAACTGCAGTCGAATCGGGGGTTCAATTCAATAGAGGTGGAAAGACCATGAACCTGCCTGCATCGCAGCGCGGAATGAGTATCTGGAGCATGTTACTGATCGCCTCGATGGTGGTGACATCGTTCCTGGCTGGTATGCGCATCGTTCCCATCTATTTGAGCAATATGGCGGTACAAAGCTCGCTGCAGGGGCTGGCAGCGGACCCCGAGGCTGCTACCATGTCCAAGTCGCAGTTGCGCAACAGACTGATGCGGCGCCTGGAGGTCGACGATATGGATGATGTCATCGACGCAAAACAGATCAAGCTGCAGCGTGTCGAAGGCGGCACTCTGATCTCGGTCGACTACGAAAACCGCATACCGCTGGTCGCGAATATCGATCTGGTTGGCAAGTTCGCCGAATCCGCGGTGGTGCCAAAGCACTGATGGCAAATCGCAGGCTGATCAGCGACCGCCTGAGCTACAGGTTTGAGTCGCCCGGTCTGCTGGAACAAGCGCTGGTGCACCGCAGTGCCGACGCACAGCACAACGAACGTTTGGAGTTTCTGGGTGATGCCGCACTGAACCTTGTCATTGCTGCGGAGCTCTATACATTGGAGCCGGGTCTGCGGGAGGGCGACCTGAGTCGTTTGCGCGCCAGCCTGGTCCGGGCTGAAACGTTGACGGAAGTGGCCAGGGAAGTAAACCTTGGTGATTTTCTGACCCTGGGGCCCGGGGTGCTGAAGGGTGGTGGCGGCGACTGCGATTCAATTCTTGCCGATGCACTCGAAGCCGTGTTTGGAGCGGTTTATGTGGATGGTGGATTCGAAGCCTGCAGGCGCACGATACTCGAGCTGTTTCGCAAACGTCTGCAACAGCGGCCTGCTGCCGAGCTGCTCAAGGATCCCAAGACCCGTTTGCAGGAGACCCTGCAGGCACGGCGCATCGCGTTGCCAGTCTACGAGGTGGTAGCCGAAAGCGGTGCGCCACACCAGCGCACCTTTAGGGTGACCTGCCTGATCGAGTCTCTGCAGCTACGTACGGAGGCCAGCGCGAGCAGCCGCCGCAAGGCCGAGCAGGCGGCCGCCCACGCTGCCCTGCAGACATTGCCCTGGTGAATAGCGGCGACCGCAGCGGTTATGCTGCATTGTTGGGCCGCCCCAATGTTGGCAAGTCTACTTTGCTGAATCGATTGGTCGGCCAGAAAATCAGTATTACCGCTTCCAAACCTCAAACCACACGTCACAGCATACTCGGGATCTCCACGCACGATCAGGTGCAGATCGTGTTCGTCGATACCCCAGGGCTGCATCAGAGACGTGGAACGGCGCTCAACCGTCAGCTCAATCGGACCGCCTCCGGGTCACTCGGTTTTGCCGACGTAGTGCTGTTCGTGACCGAGGCGCGGCGTTGGACGCCCGAAGACGACAACGTAGTGGCACGGCTGTCGACCTTCACGGGGCCGGTGGTTGCGGTGGTCAACAAGGTCGACCAGCTTGGCAGCAGGGCAGCGGTGCTGCCCATCCTGCAGCGATTGTCCGAAATACGGGAATTTGCCGCGATCGTGCCGGTCTCGGCACAGAAAAATCTCAACCTCGGTGAACTCGAAACAGTGCTGGGTAATCTGCTGCCGTGCGCGCCATTCATCTTTCCCGAGCAGCAGGTCACGAATGTCAGCATGCGGTTTCTGGCTGCGGAGTTGATTCGCGAGAAGCTTACGCGCAGGTTGCGGGATGAACTGCCCTATGCACTCACAGTGGAAATCGAGGCCTACGAAGAGGATGGAGATCTGGTGCGTATCGCCGCGGTGATCTGGGTGGAGAGAGAGGGGCAGAAAGGGATCATCATCGGAGAGCGCGGCGTGCAACTGCGTGAGATCGGCCGGCAGGCCCGCCTCGAACTCGAGCAGCAGATCGGCAGGAAAGTGCATCTCAAGACCTGGGTCAAGGTACGGGCCGGCTGGTCGGACGACGAGAGGGCGCTCAACAGCCTCGGCTACCTGGAATGACATCCGTCGCAGCCAAGGCGGCCTGCCCGGGCTCGATATGGCGCGTCCGCTGATCCCCGCTTATGTTCTGCATCGTCGGGCCTGGCAGGATACCAGCGCAATCGTCGAGATATTTACCGCCGATCACGGTCGGCTCGGCCTGCTGGCGCGGGGGCTACTTGGGCCTGGCAGCAGACGGCGGGGGTTGGTGCAGCCGTTTGTACCGCTACTGATATCCTGGGCCGGGCGTGGCGAATTGCCAACACTCGGTCGTACCGAGGAGGTTCCGGGACGACACCTGATCGCCGGGCGCAGACTGCCGGCGGCGCTGTACCTGAATGAGATTCTGGTGCGGCTGGTGGAACGTGGTGAGCCAGCGCCGGAACTGTTCGAGAGCTATCATGCGACCTTGGTGGACCTGGCAACAGCAGCCACGGTGCAGCCGGCTTTGAGATACTTTGAGCGTAACCTGCTTCGGGAACTCGGGGTCGCGCTCGTCCTCGAGCGCGATCACGCCGGTCAGCCGCTACAGGAGAACAAATACTATCGCTATTTACCAGATTCCGGACCGGTACCCGAGGAATCGGCGCGACCCGGCAGTGGACCCCGTGTTTCGGGACGCAGTCTGAAGGCTTTTGCGCACCACGATCTGAATTCCCGGCAAGTGCTGAAGGAGATTGCGGCAGTGACCCGCTGCGCGATAGACCACCAACTGGGAGGGCGCCCGTTGCACAGCCGCCGGTTGCTGCTCAGCACTAAGGCGGATGCTGAAAAATGACCTATCCGGTTGCGCAAGGATTCTGTTTGTATTCGAGGCGCACCAGCAGGCACATGCACTAAGGCGATTTCTCTCAACAAAGTTA
>CBDVAK010000092.1:0-11669 GCA_965371945.1 uncultured Candidatus Competibacteraceae bacterium | reverse complement strand
GAGCGTGCCGAGCAGGAGTTTGGCGTGGAGCAGGTGATAGCCCGTACTTTGGATGTGTACCAGGAGGTTCTGGACTCGTGAGCGCGGTGTTGGTGACAGGCGCCAACGGTTTTGTGGCGCGCGGGCTTTGTCCACGTCTCCAGGAGCAGGGTTTTTTCGTACGCGGTGTGGTTCGTCGCCGGTTTGACTCGGAGAGACGCCGGATTCCGGATGAACTGGTCGAGATCGGTGACCTGGGTGCGCGGCCTGACTGGACCCGGGCGTTGTCGGGAATCAATACGGTTGTGCATCTTGCCGCGAGGGTGCACCAGATGCGTGACCTCGACGCCGACCCTCTGCGCGCGTTCCGCACCATCAATGTAACCGCCACCGCCGATCTGGCCAGACAGGCTGCTGGTGCCGGGGTCGGGCGTCTGGTGTTCCTCAGTACCGTGAAGGTCAACGGCGAGCGTACCGGTGTTCGGCCCTTTGACAGCGGTTCGCAGTCGGCGCCATCGGATCCCTACGCGGTTTCCAAGTTCGAAGCCGAGCAACGTCTCGTCGAGATTTCCCGTGATACCGGCTTGGAAGTGGTCATCGTGCGGTCACCGCTGGTTTACGGGCCTGGGGTTGGAGGTAACTTCCTGCGTCTGTTGGGCCTGGTTGAGCGCGGCGTTCCGCTGCCGCTCGCCTCTGTCCACAACCGTCGCAGCATGATCGGGATCGGCAATCTGGCCAAACTCATCTGTCACTGTCTGAGTTACCCGGGTGCGGCGGGAAGAATCTTGCTGGCAAGCGACGGTGAGGACCTGTCGACACCACAGCTGATCCGCGGGCTGGCGTCGGCCATGGAAAAACCAGCCCGGTTGTTTCCGGTCCCCACCGCTCTGCTCACGGCGACGGCGGCGATAGCCGGAAAAGCGGCCGAACTGGGCCGGCTCACCGACTCGTTGCAGGTCGATGCATCGGAGTTGCAGAGGCAACTGGACTGGCAACCGCCGTTGTCGGTGGAGCAGGGGCTGCGCGACACTGTGCGCTGGTATCTCGCCAGTCGTGGCAGGTCCACGCATGGCTGAGTTGCTGCTCGGTGCTGTTGCGGTCGCGGCGTCCTGGTTGTTGACCGCCCGGGTTCGAAGCTATGCGTTGGGCCGCCGTCTTATCGATCTGCCCAACGAACGCAGTTCGCACCAGGCGCCGACGCCACGCGGTGGCGGGCTGGCGTTCGTGCTAACGACCCTGCTTGGCTGCACCGTGTTGTTGTTGCTGGATCGCATGGCGCCAGTGCTCTACTGGAGCATTGTTGTCGGTGGATCGCTGGTCGCGCTGGTGGGTTTCATCGACGACCATGGCCATGTTGCAGCCCGCTGGCGGTTCATGGTGCATTTGATCGCTGCCGTGCTGGCGGTGTGGTGGCTGGACTATACCCCGGTACTGCCGGTGGGTGATCAGTCCTGGAACCTGGGCTGGAGTGGGCGGGTGATCACCGTGGTTGGTCTGGTGTGGTTGATGAACCTCTACAACTTCATGGATGGAATCGACGCGCTGGCAGCGCTGGAAGCGGTCTTGGTGAGTCTGGCGGCGGTGCTGCTGGGTGCCCTGCAGGGGCAACCGCAGGTGACTGCCTGGCTGTTGCTGGTGGCTGGCGGCTGTGTTGGGTTCCTGTACTGGAATCGGGCACCGGCCCGGGTGTTCATGGGTGATGTCGGCAGTGGTTTCCTGGGCTATGTGCTGGGCGTGGCCGCCATCGCCAGCGCGGATGGTCCGATGAATCCGTGGACGTGGTTGATCCTGCTGGGGGTTTTTCTGGTCGATGCCACAGTCACTTTGCTGCGTCGGGTGCTAAGTGGCCGGCGCTGGTGGCTGCCTCACCGCAGCCATGCCTACCAGTTTGCAGCCAGGTACTGGGGGAGTCATACCCGCGTGAGCGTCGTGGTGGTGTTGATCAACCTGCTGTGGCTGGTTCCGCTTGCCATGCTATCCGTGCTGAAGCCCGCCTGGGCCGCCCTGGTCACCGTGCTGGCATGGGCGCCGTTGTTGCTCCTGGCCCTGGCGCTGGGTGCTGGGGGTGGAGAATCCACCGCCTTACCGAATGCTCCATCACCACCAGGGGACGGGTCGTGAACAGGGTGATCGATGCCATACTGACCCTGCCCAGGCGCTGGAAGCGCCGGCTGCTGATTCTGCTGGACAGTGTGTTGATCACGTTTTCGCTGTGGGCCGGGTTTGCGCTGCGCCTGGGAGATGCCTGGTCCTTCTACCTCGATCGTGCTGTCGTCATCCTGCCGCTGGTGGTTGCCATCACCATTCCGATTTTCTACATGCTTGGCTTCTATCGGTCGGTGCTGCGTTATGTCAGCGGCCGGGTCTACTTCGAGCTGGCGCGCGCCGTGGGAATCGCTACCCTGTTGACGCTGGCCGTATGGGTGTTTGGCCAGGGGCCACCCATTCCAAGATCCACCTGGCTGATCCACTGGTTGGTGGCGGTGCTGCTTATCGGCAGTATGAGATTGTTGCTGAGGGGGTCCGTGGCCATCCCGCGAGGCGCCTACAGCGCTGGTCAGAAGGTAGCGATCTACGGTGCCGGCGATGCGGGCGCCCAGTTGGCGGCAGCCCTGCAACACAGCCGCGAGTACCGGCCGGTCATATTTATCGATCGCAACCCTGATCTGCAGGGCAGCGAAATTCTCGGTATCAAGGTGTACGATCCAGAGCATCTCCCGGAACTCATCCCGGTACACGAGCTCGAGTCCGTGTTGCTGGCGATGCCGTCCACACTGGCGCGGCGCAGGCACGAGATTCTGACCGGTTTGGAGTCGCTGCCGGTACGGGTGTTGGCGATGCCGGGGCTGCCCGAGCTGGCGTCGGGTGCTCGTCGTGTCGACGAACTGCGCGAGGTCAGTGTCGAAGACATACTCGGTCGTGAACCGGTCAGGGCGAGCCCCGGGTTGATGGCGGCTACGATTAACGATCGCAGTGTCATGGTGACTGGCGGGGGCGGATCGATCGGAGCTGAATTGTGCCGGCAGATCGTGATGCAGAGACCACGGCGGCTGGTGGTGGTGGATTCCGCCGAGTACGCGCTCTACCGGGTCGAGAGGGAACTGGCGCGGACTTGTGAGCAGATCGATTGTAGGCTGGAATTGCGACTGGTTCTGGGCTCGGTTCAGGATCGAGGCCGGATGGAGTCGCTGATGTCCGGATTCGCCATCGACACGGTATTTCACGCGGCAGCGTACAAACACGTACCGATCGTGGAGCACAATCCGGTGGAAGGGGTCGCCAACAACGTGCTGGGTACCCTGCATTGCGCGCAGGCCGCGATCACCTGCGGTGTCCGGACCTTCGTGCTGATCTCCACCGACAAGGCGGTGCGGCCCGCCAATGTCATGGGTGCCAGCAAGCGGTTCGCTGAGCTGGTTCTGCAGGCCCTGGCCGAACAACAAACCGGTACCACGCTGTGCATGGTGCGGTTCGGAAACGTACTGGCGTCATCAGGTTCGGTGGTGCCACTGTTCCGGGAGCAGATACGCAAAGGCGGGCCGATTACGGTGACGCACCCCGATATCGTGCGCTACTTCATGACGATTCCGGAAGCTGCCCAGTTGGTGATCCAGGCAGGGGCCATGGCCACCGGCGGCGAGGTATTCCTGCTGGAAATGGGTGAGCCGGTCAGAATCCTGGATCTGGCCCGACGGATGATCCATCTGTCCGGCTACGAAGTCAGGGACCAGGACAACACTGACGGTGATATCGAGATTGAGTTCACCGGTCTTCGACCCGGAGAAAAACTATACGAAGAGCTGTTGATCGGGGAGGACGACCTGAGCACCGATCACCCGATGATCAAGCAGGCCAGGGAGCAATCGATACCCTGGGTGGATCTGGCTCCGATGCTGGATCAACTGCGGATACTGGTGCGTGATCAGGACAGCCAGGGGGTCTGGGAATTGCTGCGCTCGGTGGTTATGGGTTATCGCTCGGAAACGGGGTTGGTTGATTGGGTGTGGCAGCAGCGCGCGGCACCGAGTCCGCCCGGTGATGAACAGGCGTCCCCGCGGTTCATTGCCCGCGGCTCCGACCTGCCGAGGCGCCAAGAAGGCCCGCGATAAGGACCAGCGCCACGCCCGCCAGCAGACCGAGTCCGGCAGCGCCGATGACCCGGGTCATGGCCCCAGGCCCCGTTATCTTGCCCTTGGCAGAGGGCGCGCCAACCACAAGCGTGTCTTTGAGCAGAGGTAGCGCCAGTTGGAGCTGGTAGAGTGTGGCGCGCAGTTCCTCCAGCAGGCGGGTACTTTCGTTGACTGACTGAACGATGGACTCGACCGTGTCGGTCACCGCCTGCGGCGGGGCGCTCCGGAGTGATTCCATCCTGGTGCGTAATATTTGCAGCCCTTGCTGCTGATTGCCGATTTCGATTTGCAGCGCCGCGATTCGCTGCAGCGTAGCCTTGCGCTGGGCATCGGTGATGGGTTGCAGTTCGGCTACCAACCGGTTGGCGGACCGGGTGAGCAGGTCGACTATGTTGTCCGCGTCTGCAGCCAGGCCGCGGCCTTCGATGGTGATCATGTGTCGACCCGGCCACAAGCGAGCGCGCAACTCCGGTGGTGATTGCGAGTGGGCGTCCCCGAAGGCCCGCCGGAGTTCCGGAAGGTAGATTTCGCTGGTCTTGACCAGCACCTTGTTCGGGGGTTCAACCAGAACTGCGGTCGGTTCGAGGAGGATGCCGATTTCCGCCAGCGTTTCCAAGCCGGGCAGCTTTTGTCCCGCCTCGATGACCTTGTGGCGGCGCAGCCTGGTGCCCAGTTCGACCGTGGCGCGGTAGACTTTTGTTTCCGGCAGCAGCGTCGTGGTCAGCCCCGCCAGCAACCCCAGCAGCGTCAACCCGACAATGATGGCACGTCGCCTGCGAAGCAGACTGGTGACCGCAAAGCCGTGGTCTGCGGGCGGCTGCGATGATGGTGACCCAGGCCGGGTTGCGTCGGTCATGAGGATTTCCCCGGCTGATTCGCGCCCGCGGGTTGTTTGGTGCCGGATTTGACCCGGGCCGTCTTAACCGTGTGGCCGGCGGTTTCCAGGATCTCCACCACGTAGTCACCGATGGTCAGCCGCACCTCCGATTCGGGAATATTCTCCAATCGCTCGATTATCAGGCCATTCAGAGTGCGCGGCCCGTCGACCGGCAAGTGCCAGCCCAGCGCCCGGTTGATTGCCCTGACACTGGTGCTGGCATCGATCAGATAGGCGCCGTCGGACTGGTGTCGGATGTCATCACCCACATCGGAGGGGTCGGTAGTAAACTCGCCGACGATTTCCTCGAGGATGTCCTGCAAGGTCACCAGCCCCATCAGGTCTCCGTATTCGTCAACCACCAGGCCGATGTGGCGGCGCAGTTTCTGGAAATTCACCAGTTGGGTATTGAGAGGTGTGTTCTCCGGGATGAAATAGGGTTCACGGATCAGCGCTTCGATGTCCTCATGGTTGAGGCTGGCGTCACGGCTCAGCTGGTTGATCAGCTCGCGCAGGTGTAGAAACCCCACTACCTGATCAACCCGGCCCCGGTACACCGGAACCTTGGTGTACTGGCAATGGGCCAGCTGTTCGCGAATCTGCTCCATACTGTCTTCCAGGTCGATACCCACCACCTCGTTGCGCGGCACCATGATGTCCTCCACCGTGACCTCCTCCAGGTCCAGTATGCTCAGCAGCATGCTGCGATGGCGTTTGGGTATCAGGCGGCCCGACTCTACCACCAGTGTGCGCAGTTCCTCAGGTCGCAAGGCCTGGTCGTCGCCCCCCCGGGTGGAAATTCCGAATGGTCGCAGGACCAGGTTGGCGGCGCCGTTGACCAGCCAGACCAGCGGATAGAGCAGCTTCAACAATGGTTCCAGCACCACCGCGGCCGGGAACGCGAAGCGTTCCGGGTGCAAGGCCGCGATGGTTTTGGGGGCAACCTCGGAAAACACCAGCACCACCAGGGTCAACAGACCGGCTGCCACTGCAATGCCCGCCTCACCCATCAGTCGCAGCGCGATGATGGTGGCCAGCGACGATGCCAGAATATTGACGAAGTTGTTGCCCAGAAGAATCAGGCCGATCAGCCGGTCGGGTCGTTCCAGCAGACGGCTGGCACGTTGGGCGCCGAGATGCCCCGATTTCGCCAGATGACGGAGCCGATAGCGATTCAGGGCGATCAGGCCTGTTTCCGATCCGGAAAAGAATGCGGATAACACCAGCAGGAAAACGAGCGCGCCAAACAGCGCCGGGAGTGAGATTTCGTCCAAGAAGAAGAGACAGCCTCGTAATGCGACAGTGTTCCTATCTATCTATGGATGGGCTCGGGTCGTCAAGGGTTTTCGCACCCTGACAGATGCTCATATACCCACGGCACACCGCTTTCAGTGTAGTTGCATGATCAGTTCCAGCACCAGCTTGGTGCCGAAATAGGCCAGCAGCAGCGCGGCGAAACCGCTCAAGGTGAGACGAATTGCGGTGCGGCCGCGCCAGCCATGTCGCCAGCGACCCCATAGCAGTACACCGAAGACCAGCCAGGCCGCCAGGGACAGGATGGTCTTGTGGACCAGGTGTTGTGCGAATATATCCTCGAGGAACAACAATCCGCTGAGCAGAGCAAGGCTGAGCAGGACAAAGCCGGTGCCAATCATCTGGAACAGCAGCGACTCCATGCTGACCAGCGCTGGTAGTGCGCGGATAAATCCCACCGCGTGGCGGTTGCGCAGTTGACGGTCCTGGACATAGAGCAACATGGCCTGTACCGAGGCCATGGCAAGCATGGAATAGGCGAGTATCGACAACAGGATGTGGACTTGCAGGGGTCTGGAAGCCCCCTCGATGATCCGGCTGGATGGAAACAGCAGCGTCAGCACCACTGTAGCGGCCGCGAATGGCAGCAACAGGATTCCCAGATTCTCCACCGGGCGCACCAGGGCGACGCTCACCACCAGCAGTGCCGCCAGCCACCCGGCCAGTGAAAGGGCGTTGAAAAACCCAAGGTTGATACCGTCCGCGACAACGATCTGCCGGTACAACAGCAGCGAATGCAACCCCAGCGCGAAAAACGCGATCGCCAGAAAAGCGACTTTCGAGCCGCTGCCCGCCCGCCCGCCCCGCGATAGCCGTATGCCGATCAGCCCTCCACCGACCGCATAGAACAGAGCCGCCGTCGCACCGATGGTGACGTTCTGCATCAAGTCGCTGCCGCTCCACAATCAGCCTGGCGTGGCCCGGACGGCCGAATGACCGGGCCAGGGGAGTTACCGGAAACTGGATGATGTCACAAAGGAAGATGCGGTTGAAGCGCCCGCTTCCCGTATAATCGCCGCGGTTCAGACATCGAATCGGGGATAGACATGTTCGAGAATCTTAGTGACCGGTTGATGCGCACCGTCAAGAACCTGCGCGGCCAGGGGCGGATCACCGAGGAGAACGTCAAGGAAACCCTGCGGGAAGTACGCATGGCCCTGCTGGAGGCTGATGTCGCACTCCCGGTGGTGCGCGATTTCGTCGCTAGCATCAAGGAGCGCGCCCTGGGCCAGGAAGTGATGACCAGTCTGTCCCCGGGGCAGGTTCTCATCAAGGTGGTCAAGGATGAACTGGTCACGGTGATGGGTTCGGCCAACGCGGAACTCGACCTGCGCGCCGAGCCCCCCGCCGTGGTGCTGATGGCGGGGTTGCAGGGCTCCGGCAAGACCACCAGCACCGCCAAGCTGGCCAGGCTGCTCAGGGAGCGGCACGGCAAACGGGTGATGGTGACCAGCTGTGACGTCTATCGTCCTGCCGCCATCGACCAGTTGCGGACCCTGGCCACGGAGGTGGAAGTTGCCTGGCATCCTTCCACCGCTGACCAGCAGCCGGTGCAGATTGCCCGCGAAGCGTTGCAGGAGGCACGCACTCAGGCCATGGATGTGTTGCTGGTTGATACCGCGGGCAGATTGCACATCGATGAACAGATGATGTCGGAAATCAAGGCCCTCCATGCTGCCGTCGAACCGGTGGAAACGTTGTTTGTGGTGGATGCCATGACCGGCCAGGATGCGGCCAATACCGCCAAGGTGTTCCACGATGCGTTGCCGCTGACTGGTGTGATCCTGACCAAGACCGATGGTGATGCGCGTGGTGGCGCCGCGCTGTCGATTCGTCACATCACCGGCAAGCCGATCAAGTTTCTGGGGGTCGGCGAGAAGACCACCGCGCTGGAACCCTTCCACCCGGACCGGGTGGCCTCGAGAATACTCGGAATGGGTGACGTACTGACCCTGGTGGAGGAGGTAGAGCGCAAGGTCGATCGGGACAAGGCCCAGAAGCTGGTGGAGAAGGTTCGCAAGGGCAAACGCTTCGACCTTGGCGATTTTCGGGAACAGATCGAGCAAATGATGAATATGGGAGGGATGAGCGCGCTGCTGGACAAGCTGCCGGGCGGCACGGGAATCCCGGATTCCGTCAAGAACCAGGTCAACGACCGCGAAATGAAACGACTCATCGCGATCGTCAATTCGATGACCCGGGGTGAACGCCGCTATCCCGATATCATCAAGGGGTCACGCAAGCGCCGCATCGCGGCCGGGGCCGGTGTCCAGATTCAGGAAGTGAATCGGCTGCTGAAACAGTTCGCACAGATGCGCAAGGTGATGAAGAAAATGCAAAAGGGCGGCATGAACAAGCTAATGCGGGGGCTCAAGGGGAGAATGCCGGCCGGCGGGTTTGGTGGGGGTACCCCACCGCTGCATTGAACCGGCAAATCAATGCTTCACATCTCACCAAAAAGAAGTACAATTCGCGGTTCACTTTCCGAGGGCCGCAGCCGATGCGGCCTTTTGTTGCTGGATCAAGGGTTACGAGCAGATAGCATGGTTACGATTCGTCTGTCCCGTGGGGGCGCCAAGAAACGTCCGTTCTACCAGATTGTTGTTGCCGATAGCCGCAGTCCCCGGGACGGCCGCTTTATCGAGCGCGTCGGCTTTTTCAATCCCGTTGCCAAGGGCAGCGAAGAGCGTTTGCGTATTGATCGCGAGCGTTTTGATCACTGGTTGGGGCAGGGGGCCCAGGCGTCCAGCCGTGTCAAGAGCCTGCTGCGTGAAATAGACCGCCAGCCAGCGTCGCCGCCAGAGCCCGCCGCCAGCAGCGAGTAGGGTCTTCCCGAGGGCCCCCGGTTTTTTGGATATCGGGGCGCAGCGTTGGGTGATCCTGGGGCGCATCTCAGGCCTGTTCGGTGTCCAGGGTTGGGTCAAGGTACATTCCTATACCGATCCGCGCGACGGGATTCTCGGCTACCGTGACTGGTATCTGCGGGACCGCGGTGATCCGCGTCCTGTAAGTCTGGAGCGGGGGCGAGTCCAGGGCAAGGGGCTGGTCGCCAAGCTGGCCGGCTGCGACGATCGCGACCAGGCATCCGTGCTGGTTGGTGCGGAGATAGTCGTTCGGCGCTCACAGTTGGCCGAGATCGGCAGTGGCGAGTATTACTGGGCCGATCTCGAGGGGTTGACGGTGTTGTTGGCCGATGGGCGGTGCCTTGGCAAGGTGGTCCGTTTGATCGCCACCGGTGCCAACGACGTGCTGGTTGTCGACGGCGACCGGGAACGTCTGATCCCGTTCTTGCCCGATAGCGTGGTACTGGAGGTCGATCCCGCGCAAGGTTTGATCCGGGTGGACTGGGATCCGGATTTCTAGTGCACCAGGATGCCTGGGCTGGTCAGGAAAAGACGATGCGGATAGATGTCGTCACGTTGTTTCCCGATCTGGTGACGGGACTGATTGCGGGTGGGATACCGGGCCGGGCGGTGGGGCGGGGTCTGTTGCACCTGCAGTTGTGGAACCCTCGCGATTATGCCGGCGACCCACACCGTACGGTGGATGACCGACCCTATGGTGGTGGGCCGGGGATGTTGATGAAGGTGGCGCCGCTGCAGGCGGCGATCCGGGCGGCACGCGATCACGCGGGTCGGCGTTACAGAACCCTGTATCTGAGCCCGCAGGGGCGCCGGCTCGATCAAAACGGGGTGATGGAGTTGTCCCGTGAGCAGGGTTTGTTGCTGGTGGCGGGGCGCTATGAGGGTATCGACGAAAGACTGGTCGAGGCTGAAGTGGACGAGGAATGGTCGCTTGGTGACTATGTTATCAGCGGTGGTGAGCTGGCTGCCATGGTGATCATCGATGCCGTCACCCGGCAGCTGCCGGGCGCGCTGGGGCATGGCGATTCGGCGCTGCAGGACTCCTTCGCCCAAGGGATGCTGGACTGTCCCCACTATACCCGACCGGAAACCATCGACGGTCGCACGGTGCCCGGGGTACTGCTGGGTGGCAACCATGAAGCGATTCGTCGTTGGCGGCTCAAGCAGTCGTTGGGCAGAACCTGGGCGCGGCGTCCGGACCTGCTGCGAACGCTGCGACTCGATGCGGAGCAGCAGCATCTGTTGAAAGAATTTGTCGAAGAGCATGGCAGTCCAGGTGACGGTGGCAGTGCCGGCCCGGACCGATTAACGGAGAGCAGGAAATGAGCAGCATCATAGAGGAACTGGATCGGGAGCAGATGACCCGTGAAGTACCTTCCTTCGGGCCTGGCGACACGGTCGTCGTGCAGGTCAGGGTCCGGGAAGGAAATCGCGAACGCCTGCAGGCGTTCGAGGGCGTTGTGATCGCCAAACGCAACCGTGGTTTGAACTCTGCTTTTACTGTTCGCAAGATATCGCATGGTGAAGGTGTGGAACGTGTCTTTCAGACCTACAGCTCCGCGATCGCCGATATCAAGGTGAAACGTCGTGGCGACGTGCGCCGCGCCAAGCTGTATTTCTTGCGCGAACGTGAGGGCAAGTCGGCGCGGATCAAGGAAAAGGTCTGATCGTGTCAGTATCCGGCGCCGTTCATCGTGTGCCGCGTGATCTGCTCGAACCGGTATGCGCCGTGGCCGAAGCGGCGGGCCGGCGCATCATGGAGATCTACGGCCAGGATGACCTGGGCGTTGAGTACAAGGCGGACAACTCTCCACTGACGGCAGCCGATCTCAGCGCGCATCGGGAAATCCTCAGCGGTCTGCAGTCGCTGACCCCGGAGATCCCGATTCTTTCCGAGGAGTCCGCCGCCGAGGTGAGCGAAGCGGAAAGGCTGGGTTGGCGGCGCTACTGGCTGGTCGACCCGCTTGATGGCACCAAGGAATTCGTCCGCCGTAACGGTGAATTCACGGTAAACATCGCACTGGTGGACCAGCATGTGCCGATACTCGGGGTGGTGCACGTCCCCGTGCAGAAGGTGACCTATCTTGGTGTGCACGGTGATGGGGCATGGCGGGTCGACGGCGAGGGCCGCCGGGAGAGGATCAGTGTCAGCTCGGTGCAGCGCCCACTGAGGGTGGTTGGCAGCCGTTCACACGCTGGCCCGCATCTGCAGGCATATGCCGATGCGCTCGGGGTTCATAGCCTGGTGCCCCGTGGCAGTTCTCTCAAACTGTGCCTGGTGGCGGAGGGACAGGCAGACGTATACCCTCGTTTTGGCCCTACCTCGGAGTGGGATACGGCGGCCGCACAGGCCGTGGTTACCAGTGCGGGAGGCCGGGTCGTGGATCTGGATGGCGAGGATCTGGGCTGCAACCGCCACAAGTCGATTCTCAACCCCTATTTCATCGTCTACGGTGATGCTTCGCTGGACTGGCTGGCGCCGCTGCCTGCCGAACTGTTGTCGGA
>CBDVAK010000091.1:0-11734 GCA_965371945.1 uncultured Candidatus Competibacteraceae bacterium | reverse complement strand
TGGCCTGCAGCATCCATTTACGCCCCAGACCACGCTGATTGGGAAGATCGCCCATGGCATTGGCCACCTTGGTGGCCAACACCCAGTCGTCACGGTGGCTGGCGATGGCACGCCCGGTGATCTGTTCCGAACGCCCCTCGTTGTAGACATCGGCGGTGTCGATGAAGTTGATGCCGTGCTCGTGGGCATGATCGACGATGGTGAACGCCGCCGACTCATCGGTACGCCCGCCAAACATCATGGTGCCCAGACAGAGGGGCGAAACCTTGAGGCCGCTACGGCCCAGACTACGGAATTCCAAGTTGAACACTCCTCCGGGATCGCCATTCAATCGCCCGGTCAGCCGGCGAAAGTAACATACCCACGGCACGCCGGTATTCGGCGGGCATCGAACGCGCCCTTGTACTATGATCTGCTGCCATGAGTGAATTCCTGCGACTGACTGCGTCCGACCAACATCAATTCGACGCCTGGCACGCACCGGCAGAAGGTGTGCGACGCGGCAGTGTGGTGGTGGTCCAGGAGATATTTGGCGTCAACGACCACATCCGCGATGTTTGCGACCGCTTTGCCGCCGACGGCTACGATGCCATCGCCCCCGCGTTGTTCGATCGCGTCCGCCATGGTGTATCCCTGGATTACAACGAAGCAGGAATCTCCGCAGGCCGGGATCTGGCGGCCGAAATAGGCTGGGACGGCCCGGTGCTGGATATCGAGGCAGCGGCCCGCGCAGTGCGTGGCGACGGCCGGGTCGGTGTGGTCGGCTATTGCTGGGGTGCGTCCTGGACCTGGATGGCTGCCTGCCGGCTGTCCGTGGGCTGTGCCGTTTGCTACTACGGACGCCATATCGTCGGTCTGCTGGATGAGCAACCGCGCTGTCCGGTGATGCTGCATTTTGGCGCCGAGGACGGCTCGATCCCATTGACCGATGTCGACACCATCCGTGCCGCCAAACCGGACTTGCCGCTGTTTGTCTACCAGGGTGCGGGGCACGGTTTCAATTGTGACCGCCGCGGCAGTTTCGACACCGAGGCGGCGGCCCTGGCCTTGCAGCGAACCGAATCGTTTTTTGCCGAAAACCTGGATTGAGCGCGCCCGGGCGTGGCCTCGGTGTTAACGCTGGAAACCGCCATTCTGGCTGCCGGCATCCTGTTGTTCGCGGGTGTACTGGCCAGCCGGTTTTCCGACCTGGTTGGGGTGCCATCGCTGCTGCTGTTTCTGGGTCTGGGCATGCTGGCGGGTTCCGAGGGACTGGGAGGCATCGAGTTCGATTCCTCAGCCATCGCACAATCGGTCGGCACGGTGGCGTTGCTGGTGATCCTGTTCGCGGGCGGCCTGGAAACCCGCTGGAGCGAGGTCAAACCGGTGCTGGCGCCCGGCCTGCTGCTATCCACCGTCGGTGTCACCATCACCACTGTGGTGCTGGGTGCTTTCGCCTGGTACATGCTCGGCACCTATTCCGATTTCGATATTGGCACCCATGGTCTGGGCTGGCTGGACGCCCTGCTGTTGGCGGCGATCGTCTCTTCCACCGATGCCGCGGCGGTGTTTTCGGTTTTTCGCGGCAGCGACCTGCAACCGCGCCGCAAGCTGCGCTTCCTGCTCGAGTTCGAATCGGGAAGCAATGACCCCATGGCGGTACTGCTGACCACTCTGCTGTTGGGCTTCATGGCCAGCGGAGGGGCTTCCGGCACTGAAGTCCTGATCGCGCTGCTGCTGCAGTTTGCGGTGGGGGCTGCCGCCGGTGTGCTGCTGGGCGGGTTTGCCGCGGCGATCGTGAAGCGCCTGCGTTTATCCAGCAGTGGTCTCTATCCGATCCTGGTATTGTCATGCGCGCTGATCGCTTTTGGTCTCGCGGAAGCATTCGGCGGCAACGGATTCCTGTCGGTCTATGCGGCCGGCGTGATGATCGGCAACCGGGTGGACGAGAGTCGTGACACCATCATCGCCTTTCACGAAGGACTGTCGTGGCTGATGCAGATCGCCATGTTCGTCATCCTCGGTCTGCTGGTGTTTCCGAGCCGATTGCTGCCGGTCGCCGGTGTGGCGGTGGCAATGGCATTTTTCCTGATGTTCGTGGCGCGTCCACTCAGTGTTTTTATCTGCTTGCTGCCGTTTCGCATGTCGGGCCGTGAACTGAGCTATGTGTCCTGGGTGGGGCTGCGCGGTTCGGTGCCGATCATCTTGGCGACTTTTCCGGCCTCCTACGGGATTGCCGGCGCTGACGCGATCTTCAACGTCATCTTTTTCATCGTGTTGACATCAGTGCTGGTGCAGGGGCTGACCCTGATCCCTGCCGCCCGCATCCTGGGTGTACTGGTCCACCCGAATGGTGGCCCGGGTGATCACGGGGAAGATGGCGACACCACCGCAAGCTGATCCAGAGATCTCACTGTGAATCGCGAGATTCTTGATCGAGATCAAGAACCCGGACGGGTTCAGGTGCTGTGATGCCGCGGATGTCATGCCGATCCGCTCCCAGGCTATCTGTGGTACTCACGAATGACCGGGCCGGGAGGCCGGCGGGTTCTGCTGTTGGTACCTGGATGTTGTTGGTCGTGTTGGTCCTGGTACTGGCCGCAGCGGGACCGACCTTGGCCGCTACCCCTTATGATTTGCAACGTTTTCTCGACGCCGTCGATCCTGGAGAACTGTTTCCGGGCGCCATCTCGATCGGCGCAATCGAGGGCGACCCGCCCGTGGCCCCGATGCTTGGCGAGGATGGGCTACTCGGTTATCTGTTTCTGAATTCCGATTTCGTCAACACCACGGGTTACTCCGGCAAGCCCATCCACGTATTGGTGGCGATCGACCGCGCCGCGGTGATTCGCGGCGCCCGCCTGGTCGAACATCATGAACCCATCGTGCTGGTGGGGATTCCCGAGCACAAGATCAGCGCGGTGATCGACCACTATGTAGGTCTGGATGTCGCGGCACTTGCCAACGATACCGAGAGCCAACGTGCGATAGACGCGGTCAGTGGCGCCACTGTGACTGTCATGGTGATTGACGATTCAATCGTCCGCGCCGCTCTGAAGGTTGCCAGAGCATACGGATTGGGTGGTCTGAAGGCACGCCGCGTCGGTCCGAGCGGACCGGTTTTCACGGTGGATGACACCATCCAGGGGGTCGAGGACTGGATTGCATTGGTTAGCGACGGATCGGTGCGCCGGTTAAAATTGACGGTGGACACGATCAACCAGTCGTTTGAGGCGCTGGGCGATGCCAAGGCAACGGCGCGACCCGAAAGCGGCGACCCTGGAGAGGCCTATATCGAACTGTATGCGGGGCTGGTATCAGTGCCGACGATTGGCCAGAGCCTGCTTGGCGCGGGGGAATACCGGAATCTGCAAAAACGACTCGAAGCGGGTGGGCAGGCCGTGCTGCTGGCCGCTGACGGGCGTTACTCGTTCAAGGGATCGGGCTATGTGCGCGGCGGCATCTTCGACCGCTTCGTCCTCCGACAGGGTGATCTGACCGTCCGCTTTCACGACCGGGATCACAAACGGTTGCGAAAGGTGGCGGCGGAAGGGGCGCCGAAGTTCGACGAGGTCGACCTGTTCGTGATTCCCGCAGACCTGGGATTCGATCCGGCGCTGCCATGGCGGGTGGAACTGCTGGTGGGCAGGGCCACCGGCGCCACCCAAAAAGCCTTCGTCACCTTTAAGCTCGACTATCAGGTCCCGAAACGCTTTTTGAAAGCATCCGCGTCGATCCAACCCGCAACGCAACAGGAAGCGGGGACTGCTGAGGACGATGAGGGTCCACCGTTATGGCAGAAACTCTGGTACCAGAAAGCCGATCTGGTGGCAGTGTTGGGAATCGCATTGACGCTGTTGACGGTGATCTTCTTTTTCCAGAACACCCTGACCCGCCACCGACGGGCCACCGAATGGGTCAGGGTGGGTTTTCTGATTTTTACCTTGTTCGGTATCGGCTTCTACGCCAATGCGCAGCTCTCGGTAGTCAACATCCTCACCGTGTTCAGTGCCGTGGCGGGGGGTTTCAACTGGGAATATTTCCTCATGGAACCGCTGATCTTCCTGCTTTGGGGAAGTGTCGCGGCATCACTGCTGTTCTGGGGGCGTGGGGTCTACTGCGGTTGGCTGTGCCCGTTCGGCGCCTTGCAGGAACTGCTGAGCCGGATTGCCAAGGCTTTGAGAATTCCGCAGATTACCCTGCCCTGGGGGCTGCACGAACGATTGTGGACGGTCAAGTACATCATCTTTCTGGTGCTGTTCGGCGTCTCCCTGCATTCGCTGGCGATCGCCGAGCGCATGGCGGAAGTGGAGCCCTTCAAGACCGCCATCATCCTCAAGTTCATGCGCGAATGGCCGTTCGTGCTGTTTGCCGTGGCGGTGCTGGCAGTGGGTTTGTTCGTTGAGCGATTCTACTGTCGCTACGTGTGCCCGCTGGGTGCGGCGCTGGCGATTCCGGCGCGGCTGCGCATGTTCGAGTGGCTGAAGCGTTACAAGCAGTGCGGCTCGCCCTGTCAGATCTGCGCCAATGGCTGCATGGTGCAGGCCATACATCCGGAGGGGAATATCAACCCCAACGAATGCCTGTACTGCCTGCACTGCCAACAGCTCTATTACGATGATCACGCCTGTCCGGTGATGATCCAGAAACGCCAGAAACGCGAACGCGCTTCCGCCAGGTCATCGAAGGCCAGCCCGCAACAGGTCGAGGAACTGTTGACCGTAATTCGTGACTCACGCGAGCGCAAATAGCGAACAAACCGGCCACCACGAATACCAAATCACCGCCTACAGGCGGGTTACGGAGGGAGCAACAACCATGAGCAACGAAAGCAAGCATTCGATCACGCGCCGCGAAATGCTGACGCGCACCGGGGCCGCCGCGGGTCTTGCCGGGGTCAGTGGCCTGACCGGTCTGTCCGTGGGCACCGCACTGATGCCTGGCCAGGCCCATGCCGCCGAGGGCAGCAGCGCCAGCGTGGAACCAGGTGATCTCGATGAGTACTACGGGTTCTGGAGCAGCGGCCAGGCCGGCGAGGTGCGTATCTTCGGGGTGCCGTCGATGCGCGAACTCATGCGCATCCCGGTATTCAACCGCTGCAGCGCCACCGGCTGGGGTCAGACCAACGAAAGCCGCAAGATCCTTACCGAAGGCCTGTTGCCGGAAACTCGTGAATTCCTGGCTGACAAAGGCGGGGTGTGGCTCAACGGTGATGCGCATCACCCGCATATGTCGTTTACCGATGGCACCTATGACGGGCGCTATCTGTTTATCAACGACAAGGCCAACACCCGCGTGGCCCGCATTCGTTGCGATATCATGAAGTGCGACAAGATCATCGAGATCCCGAATGCCTCCGACATCCACGGACTGCGGCCGCAGAAATTCCCGAGAACCGGATATGTGTTCGCCAACGGTGAGCACCGGGTGCCGATTCCCAACGACGGCAGGGACCTTGATGATCCGACCAAATACGGTGCTATCTTCACCGCATTGGACGGCGATAGCATGACGGTGTCGTGGCAGGTTCGTGTCGACGGCAACCTCGATAACTGTGACGCCGACTATCAGGGTCTGTACGCCGTGTCCACCTGTTACAACTCCGAGGAGGCCATCAATCTCGCCGGAATGACCTCGTCGGAACAGGATTGGGCGGTGGTGTTCGATATCAAACGCATCGAGGAGGGTGTCAAAAAGGGCGACTTCGAGGAAATCGGTGGCGTACCGGTGCTGGACGGGCGCAAGGGCTCGCCTTACACCCGCTATATCCCGATCTCCACCAGCCCGCATGGCTGCAACACCGCCCCCGACGGGCGCTATATCGTCATCAACGGCAAGCTTTCACCCACCGTATCGGTGATCGACGTCACCAAACTGCCCGATGTGTTCGATGACAAGATCGAGCCCAGAGGCTGCATCGTCGCCGAGCCCGAACTCGGTCTGGGCCCCTTGCATACCGCTTTCGATGGGGAGGGCAATGCCTTCACCACGTTGTTTCTGGACAGCCAGGTGGCCAAGTGGAACATCGCCAAGGCGGTGGAGGCGTTCGATGGCAAGGATGTCAATCCGATCCTCGACAAGATCGACGTCCACTACCAGCCCGGCCACAACCACACCTCCATGGGCGAAACCAAGGAAGCCGACGGCAGGTGGCTGGTGTCGCTCAACAAGTTCTCCAAGGACCGGTTCCTCAACGTAGGCCCGCTGAAGCCGGAAAACGATCAGCTCATCGATATCACCGGCGAGCGCATGAAACTGGTCCACGACGGCCCCACCTTCGCCGAACCCCACGACTGCATCATTGTGCGTCCCGACATCGTCAATCCGGCCAGTCTGTGGACCCGCGACGATCCGATGTTCGCCGAAGCCGTGGCCCAGGCCGAAAAAGACGGTGTCAAGCTGGAGACCGACAGCAAGGTGGTCCGGGACGGCGACAAGGTGCGGGTCTACATGTGGTCGTTGGCGCCCAATTTCAGCATGGAGAGTTTTCGCGTCAAACAGGGTGACGAGGTTACCGTCTATGTCACCAACATCGACCAGATCGATGATCTGACCCATGGCCTCACGATCGCAAATTACGGGATCGCCATGGAGGTTGGACCACAGGCGACAGCTTCGGTGACTTTCAAAGCAGATCGTCCCGGTGTGCACTGGTATTACTGCCAGTGGTTCTGTCATGCCCTACACATGGAAATGCGCGGGCGCATGCTGGTGGAGCCCGCGAGCGCATAGGGTGCGACTGACCCGGGACCCGTTGTCCCGCACCATCCCGGCGGCGCTGGCCGCCGGAATGGTGCTGTCGTTGCTCATTGCGTGGCCCGCGTGGGCCACGGAGTATCGGGTGCCCGCAGGTGGTGAGGCGTTGCGCGATAGGCTGGTGGCCGCGCAACCCGGGGACATCCTGCGGCTCCAACCCGGCGTACACAGCGGGCCGTTGGTAGTGTCCAAACCGGTGCAGATAATCGGCGCGGAGGGCGCCGTGATCGACGGCGGCGGCAACGGCCGCGTCATCACCATCGCGTCGACCGGCGTCCGGGTCAGCGGCCTGACCATACGCGGCTCCGGAGCCAGCCTGGCCACCGAGGACAGCGCCATCTTCGTCACCGAGGAAGGTGACGGCGCCGTGATCGACAACAACCGCCTGGAGCGCAACCTGATCGGTGTCTATCTGAAAGGACCCGACAATGCCACGGTGCGCAACAACATCATCATCGGGCGTAGCGACTTGCGGGTGAACGAACGCGGCAACGGTGTGCAGGTCTGGAATTCACCCGGATCGGTGATCGAGGGCAACCGGATTCGTGCCGGGCGCGACGGGATATTCGTCAATACCAGCCGTGACAACGTCTTTCGCAATAACCGCATGGAAGATCTGCGTTTCGCGATTCACTATATGTACGCCGACAACAGCGAGGTCAGCGACAACCTCTCGATCGGCAACCATATCGGTTACGCGCTGATGTATTCCCGCGGCCTGACAGTACGTGGCAACGAATCACGGGGGGATCGCGACCGCGGCATCCTGCTGAATTACACCAACGAGTCCGAGATCACCGGCAACCGGGTCAGCGGCGGGCCGGTCAAGTGCGTGTTCATCTACAACGCCAACATCAACCGGATCGCGGGAAACTATTTCGAGGGCTGTGAGATCGGCGTTCACTTTACCGCCGGTTCGGAGCGCAACCGGATCACCGGCAATGCTTTCGTCGCCAACCGCAACCAGGTCAAGTATGTCGGTACCCGCCATGTGGAGTGGTCGGTGGACGGCCGTGGCAACTACTGGAGCGACAATACCGCTTTCGATATCGACGGTGACGGCATCGCCGATCGTCCCTATCAACCCAACGATCTGGTCGACCAATTGATGTGGCGCTATCCGCTGGCCAAACTGCTGTTGAACAGCCCGGCCCTGCAGGTACTGCGTTGGGCCCAATCCGAGTTTCCCGCCTTGCGCCCGGGTGGAGTCACCGACAGTGCGCCGCTGATGGCGCCACCCGCTGGATCGAGCGGCAGTGGCTGATCAGCACGCGAGCGTTGTCGAACTCCGCGGCGTACACAAATCCTATGCCGGTCGCGAAGTGGTGCGGGGGGTCGATCTGTGCCTGGCCGCTGGGCAAAGCCTCGCACTGCTGGGACACAACGGCGCCGGCAAGACCACCCTCATCAAACTGATGCTCGGTCTGACCCGCCCCGATGCCGGCAAGGTGTGGATCGCAGGCCGACAACCCGGACGGGGCGGCTTTGACAGCCGTTGCTGGGGCTATCTGCCGGAAAACGTGGCATTCGACAACGCCATGACCGGACTGGAGCTGCTGCGTTTTTATGCGCGCTTGAAACGGGTTCCGCTGCAGGAGTGTCATGACCTGCTCGAGCGTGTGGGTCTCGGCGAGGCCGCGCGGCGCCGGGTGCAGACCTATTCCAAGGGCATGCGTCAGCGTCTCGGCCTCGCCCAGGCCCTGCTGGGGACTCCCGGATTGCTGTTGCTCGATGAACCCACCACCGGGCTCGATCCACACCTGCGCGGTGAATTCTACGAAATCGTGCGTGAGCGCCAGTGCGCGGGGACCGCTATCCTGATCTCCACCCATGCGCTCGACGAAATTCAGGCGCGCACCGAGCGTATCGCCATCATGAACCAGGGCCAACTTACCGCCTGCGGCAGTCTGCGTGAACTGCAGAGCGCGGCCGGTCTGCCGCTGCACATCCGGGTGGCGACCGAACCGGGCCAGGCAACGGCACTTGCCGGCTGCCTCAACGGGACGGTGCGACTCGATCGTGTCGATGGCGACAACGTGGAACTGAGCTGTGACCCGACCGACAAGATGGCCGCGCTGCGGATGATTGCCGGGGCTGGAGAACGCGTCCGCGATATCGAACTGTTCCCGCCTGGTCTGGAGGCTGTTTACAGGCATTTCGGTGGTGACGGCCGCGCGCCATGAGAGCCATGCTGATCATCGCCACGCGCGAGTTGTTGGACGGTCTCCGCAACCGCTGGGTGGCGGCGGCCATCGGCTTGCTGACCGCGCTGGCGCTGAGCATCGCCATGCTGGGGTCCGCGCCGATCGGTGAACTGCGGGTCAGCCAGCTCAGCGTCACAGTGGTCAGCCTGGCGAGCCTTAGTGTCTATCTGTTGCCGCTGATCGCGCTGATGCTGTCTTTCGACACCCTGGTGGGGGAGATGGAACGTGGCACCTTGTTGCTGTTGCTGACCTACCCGGTCACCCGGTGGCAACTGGTGCTCGGCAAGTTTCTCGGACACCTGGCGATTCTGTTGCTGGCCATTGTGGTCGGATACGGGCTGGCAGCCCTGGTGACAGGCGTGACAGGCGGGGATGCCGGCGCCTGGTGGGCGTTTGCACGGTTGATGGCCAGCTCGCTGTTGTTGGGGGCGGTGTTTGCTGCGCTGGGGCAATTTCTCAGTGTGATCGTTCGCGAGCGGGCCACCGCGGTGGGTGCGGCCATCGGGGTGTGGATCGGCATGGTGGTGATCTACGACCTGGCTTTGCTGGCCGGTTTGCTGACCGGCGACGGTCAATGGATGGGTCCCGGCTTGCTGTCCGCCCTGATGGTATTCAATCCCACCGACGCCTATCGAATCTTCAACCTCGCCGGAGCGGGGGAGAGCGGTCTGGTGTCGGGGATGGCGGGACTGCAAAGCGTTGCGGTGCCTGCCGCCAGCGTGCTGCTGGGCACGATGACCCTGTGGTTACTGGCGGCCCTGGCGGCGACCATCACCGTATTTCGCCGCAAGGAACTGTAGCGGTACATCTGCGGTTTTGCCGCCTGGCACCAATGGTTGGAACTATACCCACGGCATGCCGCAGGATGAAGTTGACAAAAAAGGGTGGTCTGTCGAGGTGAGTGACGCCGCCACATTGATTGACCGATCCGATGTCCTGCTGGCGGACCTTCGAGAACACCGGGAACGCAGACAGTACGGAGTGATCGCCGGCTCGGTCCACACTCCTTACAGCGAGTTATCCCAAAATCTAGAGACCGGGGGCATGTTGCACGAACTGATTGCATCGTCGCAAAGACAATTGCTGTTCTATTGTGCCTACGGGGAACGCTCCGCCATGGCAGTCATGGCAGCGCAGGAAGCGGGCATCGAATGCGCCAGGCATGTCAAAGGGGGAATGGATGCCTGGAAAAAGGCTGACCTGCCGGTGCAGACGGTCAGCTGATCTTCGGCTTCCGGATAACCAGGCAGGCAGAGCTTCCTCATCTGAAGCACCTGGTCCCGGAAGTGATGGAGGCCTACCGGCGCTCGCGCGGACGGCCCAGGATACTCACCCCGAAGATCTCCACCACGATTCGCCTGGACCCCGATGTGTTGCAGTTTTTCCGGGCTGAAGGCAAAGGTTGGCAGACCCGCATTGGCGAGGTCTTCGTCAGCGAGCCTCTTTCCCGGCTCCATTCATCACCACATCCAGCGCCTGCACGGGATACACCGGCCAGCGCCTACGCGCTTGCGTGGCACTACCGGAATAGACCACCACCCCGCCCCACGGCAGGTCCACAGCCAACCGGGAAAAACGCTCCAGCCCCTTGAAATAGTCCGGGTTGACAGTCGAGCCGGCCTTGATCTCCATGGCGAACACCCCATTGCCGAACTCCATGAGCAGGTCCACTTCGTTACCCACGCTGTCACGGAAGAAATACAGATTGCTGCGCCGTCCACGGTTGTAGCGATACTTCAAGACTTCCGCCACCACCAGATTCTCGAACAGATTGCCGCGCAGGGGATGGGAACGCAGATAGCCAGGCCGTTCGATACCCAACAGATAGGATGCCAGGCCCACGTCGTAGAAATACAACTTGGGCGCCTTGACCAACCGCTTACCCAGATTCGCGTGCCAGGGGCGCAGCAGGAAGACGATATAACTGGCCTCCAACAGGGTGATCCAGGCGCGAATGGTGCTGTGGGATACCCCCACATCGTTGGCCAGACTGTGCATGTTCAGCAATTGCCCCACCCGGCCGGCGCATAGGCGCAGGAAGGTCTCGAAGCTGGCCAGGTCCCGTACCTGGGCCAGCTGCCGCAGGTCCCTTTCCACGTAAGTCTCCAGGTAATCCCCCAAGGCCTGGGTGGGGTCGAGGTCACGCTCGTGGATTCGAGGAAAAAAACCCCGATGCAACAAGACCTCCAGGTCGTCCAGGGGGCCATACTCGGCCACCTCATTGAAACTGAAAGGTAGCAGGCGCAACATAGCGGTGCGACCCGCCAGGCTTTGGCTGATGGTACTCATCACCTCGAACTGCTGGCTACCGGCGAGAATGAAGCGCCCCGGCCGGTCGTCCCTATCCACCTCACCCTGGAGATAGGAGACCAGGTCCGGCGTCCGCTGGATCTCGTCCAGCACCGCGCCTTCTCGATAGGCGGCAAGAAAACCACGAGGGTCGTCCCTGGCGTAGCGACGGGTATCCGGGTCTTCCAGGCTGACATAGGCCTTGTCCGGGAAGACCTGGCGGCAAAGGGTCGTCTTACCGCTTTGGCGGGGACCGGTAACGGTGACCACGGGATATTTGTCGGCCAACCCCAGCAGCACGGGTTCGATCTGTCTGCGAATCATGGTGCCATATTAATCAAGAATGCGGTTTCGATGAACCAGTTGTTTTGTATTTTGACGATTGAATCGTCAAAATACAAAACAATCAAGCTCAGTGATCGGAAATCAGAAAGGAGCTGTAACGGTATATCTGAGGAATATTCGTGAGCGAGGTCTGTCATTTGATCGTGCCGCGGAACTGGATT
>CBDVAK010000090.1:0-11738 GCA_965371945.1 uncultured Candidatus Competibacteraceae bacterium | reverse complement strand
GCATCGTCTGATTCATTGGAGCATGAACGATGACATCGAGCATCATCATCGGTCCCGCGCAACGGGGCGACATCGACACCATCGCAGCCTTCAACGTTGCCATGGCATTTGAAACCGAGCACAAATCGCTGGACTCTGAAACCGTCATCGCCGGGGTCGGCGCCCTGCTGGAAAGGCCTGAGTACGGCTTCTATCTGGTTGCAAATCGTGACCAGCGAGCTGTCGGCTGCCTGATGGTGACCAGCGAGTGGAGCGACTGGCGCAACGGTTTGTTCTGGTGGATCCAGAGCGTCTATGTGTTGCCGGACCAACGCCGCGGTGGTGTATTCAGAACCCTGTACCAACATGCCCGCCGGCTGGCGAACGACGATCCCGGTGTATGCGGGTTGCGACTCTATGTCGAACGGGCCAACCTGACGGCACAACACACTTATCACGCCCTGGGAATGCAGGAAACGCCCTACCTGTTGTTTGAGGAAGCTTTCTCGTAGCTCAACAAATCGAGCCATAGGGAGTGCGGGCAGCACTCACGTCACGGCCACCAGCGCCCCGGTTTATGGTAATGAAAGTTTCTCCACCCGCGAGGCAGAAACTCAAACAGTAGGATCTGAATATCTCGGACCATGAAAATGGAATTCAAGCTGACAGCGAAAATCACTCAGAGGTGATTCGTGAATACACACAGGGAGACTAGCCCGCGTTTCTCACCAGATGCACGCGCACTGGTGAGAAATGCGGGCTGATATGCCAGCCGGTCATCTCGATGAGGTGGAATTCTCGTTCGAGTTTTTCCCGCCGCGTACCGACACGATGCGGGAGCGGCTGGAACAGACCGTGCGGCGGCTCGATCCACTGTGTGCATCGTTCGTGTCGGTCACCTACGGCGCCGGTGGCACCGCGCAAGCCGCCACCGTGGACGCATTGAAGGACATCAGCCGCTGCTCGGCGACCCCGGTGGCGGCTCATCTAACCTGTGCCGGTGCCAGTCGCGACCAGGTGGATTCGGTGGCCCGGGGCTATCTGCGCACTGGTATCCGCCACGTGGTCGCCCTGCGCGGGGATTCCCCGCCGGGCGAGCCCTGGCGACCCGCTGCCGATGGCTATGCCTATGCCAGCGATCTGGTCGCCGGTTTGCGTCGTATCGGCGATTTCGAGATCAGCGTGGCCGGCTACCCGGAAGTGCACCCCGAAGCGCGCAACGCGACCACCGACCTGGACAATCTCAAACGCAAGATCGATGCGGGAGCGACCCGGGTACTGACCCAGTTCTGCTTCGACACCGATGCCTTTCTTCGCTACCTCGATCGCGCCAGAGCAGCGGGCATTGACGCCCCCATCGCCGCCGGCATCCTGCCAATCAGCAATTTTGGGCGCACTGTCGAGTTCGCCCGTCGTTGCGGGGCAAGCATTCCTCAATGGCTGTCAACGACCTTCGACAGGCTGGGCGACGATGCCGAGATGCACGAACTGGTGGCGACCTCGGTGGCCATCGAGCAATGCCGCCATCTGCAATCGGCAGGCATCAACCATTTTCATTTCTACACGCTGAACCGCTACCAGTTGACCAGCGCAATCTGCCACATGCTGCGTACGCCAGCCTCGGGATCGACCACGACCAAACTGCAGTTGCCGGCGAACGCGCTCTAAGGCGATTTCTGTCAACAAAGTTACCAGCGTGCTTGTCTTTTCGCCCGTCTTCAGCGTTGCGACAGCCCTCACATAGCCCTGCTATGCTCTTGCTGCCGCGCCTTGAATACGAACGAACATCCTACGCAATCTGGTAGCTTTGTTTCCGCCAATCGCCTAAAAGGCAGCCCTTGCCACTACCCGGGGTCAGCCACGTCGCCGCCGGCGTCGGCCGGCGCGGACCGCGGTGGCCGGTGGGGGGGCCGGCAAATCAACCACACGGGCCAGCTCCGGGAAGGGCGCAGTGCGATGGGGAATCGCCATCGCATCCACGAAGTGCTCCTGAAAACGCGGTTCCACCGCAGTTTCCACCTTCTCCACCTGCCTGACCACCTGTTCGATCTCCGGGCGGGCCTTGCGATCGAGCAGCGCGATTCGCGCGCCCGTACCAGCCGCGTTGCCTGCAGAGGTCACGTTTTCGAGTGCGCAATCCGGGATCATCCCCAGTACCATCGCATAGCGGACATCGATATGGCTGCCGAAGGCGCCAGCCAGGCGAATACGGTCGACGCGATCGATCTGCATACGATCCATCAGCAAACGCGTACCCGCGTAAAGCGCCGCCTTGGCAAGCTGGATAGCACGTACATCGGGCTGGGTGATACGCAAAGACACCTCACCGTCGTAAAGCCGGTAGGAGTAGGTGCGGCCATCGGCCACGACCCGTGGTGAACGATCCGCCAGCCGGCCATCGATCACACCGTCACGATCAACGATGCCGGACAGAAACATCTCCGCCACCACCTCGATGATTCCGGAACCGCAGATGCCCGTAACCCCGATTCCACTCAGCGCCGCGGCAAAGCCGGGCTGATCCGACCACAGGTCGCAGCCGATCACACGGAAACGGGGTTCCAGAGTCTGGCGATCGATGCGCACGCGCTCGATGGCGCCCGGAGCCGCCCGCTGCCCGCCACTGATCTGCGCACCTTCGAACGCGGGGCCGGTAGGACTCGACGCCGCCAGCAGCCGATCGCGGTTGCCGAGCACGATTTCGGCGTTGGTACCGACATCGACGATCAGGGTCATCTCGTCGCGCTGGTAGGGGCCTTCGGAGAGGACGACACCCGCGGTATCGGCACCGACGTGCCCGGCGATGCAGGGCAACACGTAGATTCGGGCATTGGGATGCAATGACAGCGACAACTCGCTGGCCCACAGGGTCACCGCTGCATCGGTCGCCAATGCGAAAGGTGCACCACCGAGTTCGACCGGGTTGATGCCCAGCAGCAGGTGATGCATGACGGGGTTGCCGACAAAGGTGGCCTCGAGGATATCGGTGGTTTCAATGCCCGCGGACTCCGCCACCTCGGCAGCCAGGGCATCGATCGCCTCCCGCACCACCCGGGTCATGTCCCGCTCTCCGCCGGCGTTCATCATCACGTAGGAGACGCGGCTCATCAGATCCTCGCCGAACCGAATCTGTGGATTCATAACGCCCGCTGCTGCCAGCACCTCGCCGCTGGCCAGATCACAAAGGTGCGCCGCGATCGTAGTGGAACCCACATCCACCGCCAGACCACAGGCCCGGTCGTGGAAACCCGACCACACGGCGATGATACGGCGCTGGTCGTGAACCGCCACAGTGACTTTCCAGTCGCCGGCGCGCAGTGCTGGCTGCAAAGCCTGCAACACATGCAGATCACACCTCAGATCTTCAAGACGCCACTCGAACTCCAGCGCCTCCAGCAATCTCCGCAGGTCACCGGCAGGATCATGCATATCCGGTTCCTGCACCTCCACGTAGTGCAGGCGAACCACCGGATCGACTTCGATGTCGTGTACTTCGGCGCGCTTGCGGATCACCTGGCGATGCACCTGGCTTTCCGCGGGCACATCGATGACCGCGTCTCCGAGCACCCGGGTGCTGCAGCTCAGACGCCTTCCTTCCGGCAAGCCCACCTCGCGCCGGTAACGTTGCTCGACCTCTCCCGGGTCGGACAGGTGCGCAGCGCTGGAGGTCAGACCATGCTTGGCGAACGCACCTACACTGAGGACGACCTGGCAACGCCCGCACAGACCACGGCCACCACACACGGAGTCGATGTCCACGCCCAGAGAGCGGGCTGCCTGCAACAACGGCGTGCCTACCGGAAACCGCCCACGCCGCCCGGAAGGCGTAAACACCAGCAATGCGTCATCGCTCATGATTCGCTTGCGGCGCGCCGACGACGGTTGCCGCGGCGAGCACGGAGCTGGGGGCCAGAACCGGGGGGCTGCGCTGCCCGAAAGCGACCGATCCAGCGCACACAGTCGGGATCCCGTCCCATCAGCACATCCGCACCCAGACAGGCCTCCACCACCTCCTTGTGCAGCGGATTGGTAATTGCCGAGGTCATGCCGGCATGAATCGCGATGCTCAGGAATGCGGCGTTGATGCCGTTGCGATTGGGTAGACCGAAACTGATATTGGAAGCACCGCAGGTGGTGTTGACCTTCAGCTCTGTACGCAGGCGGTGCACCAGCTGCATCACCTGCCGGCCCGCGGTGTTGATGGCACCGACCGGCATGACCAGCGGATCCACCACCACGTCGCAGGCGGGAATGCCGTAGTCGGCGGCACGCTCGACGATCTTGCGAGCCACTTCGAAACGCACGTCCGGATCTTCCGAGATCCCGGTCTCGTCGTTGGAGATGGCCACCACCGCGGCACCGTGTCGCGCCACCAGCGGCAGTACCACCTCCAGCCGCTCTTCTTCACCGGTCACCGAATTGACCAGCGCCTTGCCCTGGTAGGCAGCCAGTCCCGCTTCCAGAGCCGCTACGATCGAGGAGTCTATCGACAATGGCACGTCGGTCACCGACTGCACCAGTTTGATCGCCTCGGCGAGAATTGCAGGCTCGTCCACCAGCGGAATGCCGGCGTTGACATCCAGCATACGGGCGCCCGACTCGACCTGGGCGATGGCATCCGATCGCACCCGGGTGTAGTCACCAGCGGCCATCTCCGCCGCCAGCACCTTGCGGCCAGTCGGGTTGATCCGTTCCCCAATAATGACGAACGGGCGTTCAAACCCGATCACCACTTCCTTGCTGGCCGAACTGATAACAGTGTCGGTCATCGCTGCACGCTCCTTAGGCGATTGGCGAAAAACGCCTTAATCTGACAGAAGAAATCCCGGAGCTGCGGGCGCAACGACTGCGGGCCGGCCCCACACTCCAAGCAATCAGGACCCGGCAAGCCCCCCGGCTTTGATCACCCGCTCGAGGTCGGCATTGCTCCAGGCCGCCTCGATACGTCTGGCCTCGGCATCCGCCTCGCCATCGATATCATCAGCACACGCGCGCGGCGCACTGCGCTTCCAGTCTTCCAGATAAAGATCGCTGCTACCCTTGCCGGCGCGCATGGCGGCCCGGTCAATAGCTTCCTGAAAACGCTTTGAAAGCTGGACCTTGGCGCTCTTGCGGCCGCGTTTGGCAACCACCTGGGCAGGGATGTCACGCCAGCTGATGACAGTAAGGCTGGCCATTTCAGGCAGCCCCGATCGCAATGGCACGCACCGCGATGGAGCGTAGCGAGTCGTGCAGATCCCCATAGCCGCTGTCGCGGTGCACGAACGCCAGCTGCAGACGCCCGGCCGCGCGCCTGGCCATGTCCAGCAGCCTGGGGTCATGGCGCTGAGACAGGTAGAGCAGCCGGCTATAGTTACCGAAATAACTGTCGAGCAGCTCCGGGTGGCGATCCAGACCCAGCCCCGCCCATACCAGTCGATCAAAATGGCGGGCCAGAAAATCAGTCAGATAAAAGGTGCCCGGCTCCTCCGCTGCCAGCTCGGCGAACTGCGGGCCGCCGGCGAAGAACTCGTAACAATGCGCGCCCGGTATGCGCGCCACGCCTTCGCTCTCCAGCATCCGGTCGAGTTCACCGCCGGTACCACAGTCACCGTAGGCCACCAGCAGGTGATCGTAACGACTACGATTGCTATGGATCTGATCGCGCACTGCTGCCGTGATCCGTTCGGGTCTGTTGTGCAGTTCGGCGGGTAGACACCGCACCGCGAGGTGGTCCCAACCGTTGAGCCGCTTTAGTGCCACGATCTCCCTGGCCAAAGCGCCACAAGCAATCACCAGGATGCGGTCCGGGCCGTTCATCTCGACCCCGGTCCAGCTAAGCTGCCCGCCGACGGGCAATCAGTTCCTTGGCGGTTTCCACCGCGACCGCGGCATCGCGACAGTAGGCATCGGCACCGATCGCCTTGCTGAACTCCTCGTTGAGCGGCGCGCCCCCGACCAGCACGATGTAATCACCGCGCAAACCCTTTTCGACCAGCGTGTCGATCACCACTTTCATATAGGGCATGGTGGTGGTGAGCAGCGCGGACATCCCGAGGATGTCGGGTTGGTGCTCTTCCAGTGCCTGCAGATATTTTTCCACCGGATTGTTGATACCCAGATCGATAACCTCGAAACCGGCGCCTTCGAGCATCATGCCGACAAGATTCTTGCCGATGTCGTGGATATCCCCCTTGACCGTACCAATCACCACCTTACCAACCGATTCGGCACCGGTCTCGGCCAGCAACGGTCTCAAAATCGACATGCCGCCCTTCATGGAGTTTGCAGCCAGCAGTACTTCCGGTACGAACAGGATGCCATCGCGAAAATCGATGCCGACGACCCGCATGCCCTCCACCAGAGCACCCGCCAACACCTTGTCCGGCGCCCAGCCCCTTTGCAACAGGATCTCGGTCCCCTCGATAACCTCCTCGCGCAACCCGCTGTAGAGATCGTCGTGCATCTGCTCGACCAGTTCATCGTCCGGCAATGCCGAAAGATCGATCTCTTCCTCGTCGTCGTACTGGTCCTGTTCGCTCATTTCCCGCTCCAGAAAATGACGGCAGTCCAGACGGGCGGCCGATACGCACAAACTAAGCACGCCGGCGTACCCGAACTGTCTGCCGCACGACACCGGATTGCCGCAGAGCGACAACTGGATAACCCCCTGCCATATCGGCAGATATCCGATGCCATTTATACCCACGGCTGCGCATCGTCTATCATCCAGACACCAGACTCACGAACAAAGAGGGAGGAACCAATGGGGACAATCATCGACGGCAAGGCGCTCGCTGCCAGACTCACTGACCGGGTGGGACGCCAGGTGGCACAGCTTCGCGCACAACACGACATCACCCCGGGACTCGCCGTGGTGCTGCTGGGCGAGGATCCTGCCAGTCAGGTCTATGTGCGCAATAAAGGGCGCCAGGCCACCCGCGCCGGCATGAACTCGTGGCAACACCGCCACCCCGACACACTCGATCAACGCTCCTTGCTGAAGATCATCTCGACGCTCAATGCCGACCCCGCGGTCCACGGCATCTTGGTGCAGCTGCCGTTGCCCCCGCACATCGACTCGGAAGCCGTGCTGATAGCCATCGATCCAGCCAAGGACGTCGATGGCTTTCATCCGGTCAACGTCGGCTATCTGCATGTCGGCGCGCAGGGAATGGTGCCGTGCACCCCGCTGGGCTGCCTGCTGATGCTCAAGGAGCAGCACGCCGATCTCAGCGGTATGGACGCCGTCGTGGTAGGACGCTCCAACATAGTCGGCAAACCGGTGGCCGCGTTGTTGCTGAGGGAAAGCTGTACCGTCACCATCACGCACTCGAAAACCCGCGACCTGCCGGGCGTGTGCCGCCGTGCGGATATACTGATTGCCGCGGTCGGTCGGCCGGGGATGATCCGCGGCGACTGGATCAAGCCTGGCGCCACGATCATAGACGTGGGCATCAACCGGGTCGCTGGCGCGGATGGCAAGACCCGCCTGGCGGGCGATGTCGATTTCGATTCCGCCAGCGAAGTGGCCGGCGCCATCACCCCGGTACCCGGCGGAGTGGGACCGATGACCATCGCCTGCCTGCTGCTCAACACCATGCTGGCAGCCTGCCGCCAGCATGCGCTCGAAGTGCCCGACCCTGGCCAGGATTGAGACTTCGGCCGATGCCGAACGCATGCTGCTGTCTCTGGTACGGACGCACCCGCGTCCCTACCAGAGCCGCGCCGAGGGCGATCCGCAAGCCGCGATCCGGCGTCTGCTGGAACAGCTAGGCAACCCTCAGCGCGGGCTGCCCTGCATCCACATCGCGGGCTCCAAGGGCAAGGGATCCACGGCCCTGCTGCTGGAGTCGATGCTGCGGGCCGGCGGAGTCCGGGTCGGGACCTACACATCACCTCATTTACAACGCTGGACCGAGCGAATCCGCGTGGCCGGACAGGAACTGTCGGTCGCGGAATTCATCGCATTGATGGAGCGACTGCGCGGGCCGGTGCAACGCCTGCACCAGGAAGATCCTCAACAAGCCCCCGGATTCTTCGATGTCCTGACTGCCGCGGCTCTGCTGGCCTTCGCGGCACGGGATCTCGATTGCGCGATCGTCGAAACCGGGCTGGGTGGCCGACTCGACGCCACCCGCATCGTCGATGCCCGGGTGTGCTGCATCACCAGCATCGAGCTCGAACATACCGACAAACTGGGTGATAACCTGGTCAAGATCGCAACCGAGAAGGCCGGAATCATTCGACCCGGTGTGGTGGTCATCATCGGCCGCCTGCCAAACGCGGCGGCCACCCTCATCCAGGACTCGGCAATGAAGCAATCCGCACCACTGCTGCGCCTGGGCCACGAATTCGACGTCACCTCGACAGACACCGCCAGCTTCCGGCAGACCCTGAGTCTGTCTCTGCCAGGGGGCCTGCAGGTCTGCTGTCGCGGCTTGCCGGTGCCCGGCATCCACATGGCGCACAACACTGCCCTGGCAGCCGCTTGTGCGCTCGAATCCGGTCTACTGGACCGCAGCCAGGCGGGTGCCGCGATCGCCAGAGGCGTTGCCGAGGTGTCGCTGCCAGGACGCCTCGAGTTGCTGGCGCAACAACCGGCAGTGCTGGTCGACGCCGCCCACACGCCGGATTCCTGTCGTGCGCTCGCCGAAGTCCTGCAACGCTGGCTGCCGGGTCGGATCCATCTGCTGGTGTCGCTATCGGGCCAGCGTCAGCCGGCCATCCTGCTGGCGCCGTTGCTGGTGCTGGCCGATGCCGTGTTCGTAACCCGTGCCGACCCGCAGCGATCCATGCCGCCGCAACAACTGGCGGCATCGATTCGTGCTCAACATCCGACTCTGGCAGTACAAGTCGTAGAGGACCCACGCCAAGCGCTCGCCACTGCCCGCCGTGGGCTCGCGCCCGAGGATATCCTGTGTATCGGCGGCTCCACCTACCTGGCAGGGACCGCCCGTGCAATACTAGAATCAGGAAAATAGAAATGCTGTCAATCAGACTGGAGGCTGCTGTGGAAAAGATCTGGCTTGAGCAATACCCCCAAGGCGTTCCCCCCGAAATCGATATGTCGGAGTTTTCGTCGCTCAAGGATATCCTGGAGAAGTCCTGTGAGCGCTTCCGCGACAAGCCGGCCTACAGCAATATGGGCGCCACGCTCAGCTATGCGGAAATCGACCGGCTCAGCACCGAGTTCGGCGCCTATCTGCAGAAGGTTGCCGGCCTGGACAGGGGCAGCCGGATTGCCATCATGATGCCCAATCTGCTGCAGTACCCGATCGCGGTCTTTGGAGCCTTGCGGGCCGGCATCACGGTGGTCAACACCAATCCGCTGTACACGCCCAGAGAGTTGGAACACCAGCTCTGCGACTCCGGCGCGGAGGCCATCGTCATACTCGAGAATTTTGCCGACACGCTGGAAAAGGTGATCGGCAAGACATCGATCCGAACCGTGATCACCACCCAGATCGGGGACATGCTGCCCTTCCCCAAATCACTGATCATCAATCTGGTGGTCAAGCATGTGAAGAAGATGGTTCCACAATGGAACATCCCCGGCACGGTGCGCTTCAAGGAAGCATTGGCGCAAGGCCGCTCGCAAGCGTTGGAGGACCTGCCGCTCAACCATGATGACATCGCCTTTCTGCAATACACGGGGGGCACCACGGGAGTCGCCAAGGGCGCGGTTCTGAGCCACGGCAATTTGGTCGCCAACCTGCAACAGGCGGCTGCCTGGATCGGCACCGGATTGAAACTCGGTGAAGAAAAGGTGGTTACCGCCCTACCCCTCTACCACATCTTCTGCCTGACTGCCAACTGCTTGACTTTCATGAAATTTGGTGGCGAGAATATTCTGATTACCAACCCCAGGGATATGCCCGCATTTGTCAAGGAACTGGGCAAGCACCGGTTCACGGCAATGACCGGGGTCAATACCCTGTTCAACGGGCTGCTCAACACCCCGGGTTTCGAAGAACTGGATTTTTCTCCGGTCAAACTGACTCTTGGCGGTGGCATGGCCGTCCAGGAAGCGGTCGCCATACGCTGGAAGAAACTCACCGGGGCACCGCTGCTGGAAGCCTACGGCCTCACCGAAACCTCACCCGCCGTGTGCATCAATCCCATCGATCTCGATGACTACAACGGCAGCATCGGCTTGCCAATCCCGTCCACGGAGGTGGGGTTTTTCGATGAAGACAACAAGGAGGTCGAACGCGGAGAGATTGGCGAACTGTACGTGCGCGGACCACAGGTCATGCAAGGCTACTGGAATCGCCCGGATGAAACGACCGCCACCATCACCGAAGGGGGCTGGCTGCATACCGGCGACATGGGCTATATCGACGAGCACGGGTATTGTTTCATCGTCGACCGCAAGAAGGACATGGTGCTGGTGTCGGGATTCAACGTCTACCCGAATGAGATCGAGGATGTGGTCGCCAAGCACCCCGGAGTCCTGGAAGTTGCGTGTATCGGTGTACCTGATGAAAAATCGGGAGAGGCGGTAAAGATCGTGGTAGTCCGCAAGGATCCCAATCTGACTCGCGACATGCTGATCGCGCACTGTCGCGAGCAATTGACCGGCTACAAAGTGCCGAGGCACGTCGAGTTCCGCGACGAACTACCCAAGACCAACGTCGGCAAGATACTCAGAAGGGCCCTCAAGGACGAGTAGCAGGGCGAGGACGAAAACCCCATGGCATATATCGATATCCGCCGCAATCATCGCCTCAGCCACGGCCAGGCACGCGAGGCGGCCGAGGAAATCGCCCGCCAGCTCAACGAGGAGTTCAGCCTGCTCTATGAGTGGGATGGAAACACCCTCTATTTCGAGCGTAGCGGCATCAACGGCCAGCTTGAGATAGAGGAGGAGCAGGTCGTGGTCACAGCCCGGCTGGGCTTGCTGCTGACGCCATTGCGCGGCCATTTCGAGAATGAAATCCAACGCTATCTGGACGAATTGTTCGGCCACGCCTGAGCGACTGAAGCCCGTGTGTGGCAGGTTTAAGGCGATTGCCGGAAAATGACATACCAGGATGCGCAGGATTCCGGTTCGTATTCAAGGCGCGCCAGCAGGCGCATAGCACGGCTATGTAACTGCTGGCGCAACGCCGAAGACGGACCGGAAGACAAGCAGACTGGTATGTCATTTGACAGAAATCGCCAAGTGGCAAGTCTCCTACCCGAATCGTGGCAAAACACAGGCTGCGGTGATACCCCCACACCGTTAGTCTGACACCAGCCTCAGGGACGAGGCGTTACCGTGCAGGGATGCGCTCATGACGACCGACTATGAAACCGAGCCGGCCAGGCTGTCGCCCTACCTCGGCTTGTTCACACTGGTCTATCCGGCGCTGATAGTGGCGTCTCTCGGCATCATGTACGCGATGGACGCCCGCTCACCCTCGTTCTCCCTGGACGCCGCTCTGACCCTGTTCGCGGCCTGGCTGGCAACCCAGCACTTCGCCCGGCGCGAGAACCGCTATCCCAGCGCTCTCGAGGTCAGGCTGCTGTCGCTGGGATTCATCGGCATCAAGAGCCTGCTGGTGGCTGTGGTGATGGTGCTGGTGGGTATACCGCTGATATCGGTGATACTCCCTACCCTGATCGTCGCCGCCATACAGTGGATATTTATCTACCTGATGCTCCAAAAAACGGGCCGCTACTTCTACCGCAAACGCCATCCCACTACGATGCCGGCCAATGAGCTTCAGCCCGATCAGTAAGTATACCCGCGGCATGCCGGTTTTCGGTTTTGAGCGTGTGTGCATTGGCGTGGA
>CBDVAK010000089.1:0-11779 GCA_965371945.1 uncultured Candidatus Competibacteraceae bacterium | reverse complement strand
CCGCAGTAGATCAGTCTGTTCTCGGACAGCCTCCTAGCATGGCACGGCGGCCCATTGGCGAGATCCTGCTCAAGGCGGAGGGCATCAGCCTGTCATTCGGCGGTGTGCGGGCGTTGAGCGAAGTCAGTTTCGATGTCAAAGAGCACGAAATTGCCGCCATCATCGGTCCCAACGGGGCTGGCAAGAGTTCGATGCTCAACGTGATCAACGGCTTTTATCACCCGCAACAGGGGCGCATCACCTATAAGGGCAACACTCGCAGCCAAATGAAGGCGCACGAAGCTGCCAGGCAGGGAATTGCCAGAACATTCCAGAACATTGCGCTGTTCAAGGGCATGAGTGTGCTCGACAATCTGATGACCGGTCGCAATCTGAGAATGAAATGCGGGTTGCTGGAACAAGCGCTCTATATAGGCCGGGCCCGGCGCGAAGAGCTGGAGCACCGTCACCAGGTCGAGACCATCATCGACTTCCTGCATCTGGAAGCGGTGCGCAAGACGCCGGTCGGCCGGCTGCCCTACGGGGTGCAGAAACGGGTGGAACTGGGGCGAGCGCTGGCTGCTGAGCCCGATTTGCTGCTGCTCGATGAGCCCATGGCCGGTATGAATCTCGAAGAGAAGGAGGATATGTGCCGTTTCGTTCTCGATGTCAACGAAGAATATGGCACCACCATCGTTCTCATCGAGCACGATATGGGGGTGGTGATGGACATCTCGGACAGCATCACGGTACTGGATTACGGGCGTCTGCTGGCAAAGGGCACACCGGAATCGGTGCGCTCAAATCAGGTGGTCATCGATGCCTACCTGGGGGTATCACGCGATGATTGAGTATCTTGTCACGCGGGTCGGCCGGGAACGCTGGCGCCCATGAGTGGAGCAGTGCTGTTTTTCCTGGAAACGGTGATCAGCGGCCTGTTGGCCGGCGTCATGTATTCGTTGGTGGCACTCGGATTCGTGCTGATATTCAAGGCCTCGGGAGTCTTCAATTTCGCGCAGGGGGTGATGTGTTTGTTCGCTGCCCTGACACTGGTTGGCTTGATGGAGAAATTCGGTATCCCGGCCTGGCTGGCCGTTGTGCTGACCATGGTGGTGATGTTCGGAGTCGCCTGGCTCATCGAACGGCTGGTGTTGCGTCATCTGGTCAACCAGGATCCCATCATCCTGTTCATGGCCACGATCGGTCTGGCCTATGTCCTGGAGGGTGTCGGTGACCTGGTGTGGGGTTCCGATGTCAGGTTGCTGGACCTCGGCATCCCGCAGGGTGCCTGGGACTGGTTGCTGGACAATCACGACCTCTATATCGAGAAGCTGGAGCTGGTCGCCGCGGTCACTGCGGCTGTATTGGTGACGGTGCTGGCGGTGTTTTTCCAGAAGACGCGTACCGGCAGAGCATTGCGGGCGGTGGCGGATGACCACCAGGCCGCGCTTTCGGTCGGGATTTCCCTCAACACGACATGGGTGATTGTGTGGACCGTGGCCGGCATTGTGGCCTTGGTCGCCGGGGTGATGTGGGGTTCGAAGTCCGGGGTGCAGTTTTCGTTGTCGTTGATCGCGCTGAAAGCTCTGCCGGTGTTGATACTCGGGGGGTTTACGTCGGTACCCGGCGCCATTATCGGTGGTTTGATCATCGGTGTCGGTGAAAAGCTGGCCGAGATCTATCTGGGTCCGTTCGTCGGGGGGGCCATCGAGAACTGGTTCGCCTACATGCTGGCACTGGTTTTTCTGCTCTATCGGCCCCAGGGCCTGTTCGGCGAAAAGATCATCGAGAGGGTTTGACCGTTGCTTTATCGCGAAACCGGCCAGTTCAAGGTGAGCTACACAGCCGACCAGGCCATCTTTCCGATCGCCCAGGATCGCTGGTTCATAGCCGCGGTGCTGGTGCTGGCCTTCGGGGTGGTGCCGTTTTTGATCAACGCCTACTGGCTCAACGCCATCTTGCTGCCGTTCCTGATATACGCGCTGGCGGCGCTGGGTCTCAACATCCTGACCGGCTATTGCGGTCAGATCTCTTTGGGTACCGGAGGTTTCATGGCGGTAGGGGCTTATAGCGCCTACAAGTTGATGACTGGTGTACCAGATCTGAATTTCATCCTGGTGGTGTTGATTTCAGGGGCCATTACCGCCGCTGTGGGCATGTTGTTCGGTCTGCCTTCGCTGCGGATCAAAGGCTTCTATCTGGCCGTTGCCACTCTGGCGGCGCAGTTCTTCCTGGTCTGGGTGTTCAACAAGTTCGGCTGGTTCTTCAACTACAACGCCACCGGTCAGATCACCGCGCCACCCGCCGAGCTGTTCGGAGTATTGATTACCGGTCCCCGTACCAGTCCTGCTGTCGCCTATCTGTTTTGTCTCAGCTTTGTGGTCTTGTTTGCGCTGCTGGCAAAAAACCTGGTGCGCAGTCGGGTGGGTCGCAACTGGATGGCAATCAGGGACATGGATATTGCCGCCGAGATCATCGGTGTGAGACCGCTGGTAACCAAGTTGACCGCATTCGGGGTCAGTTCCTTCTATGTAGGGATGGCCGGGGCGCTTTATTTCGCGGTTTGGCTGGGTTCCGCCGAACCGGTGGAGGCATTCGATATCAACCAGTCTTTCCTGGTCCTGTTCATGATCATCATTGGCGGATTGGGCAGCATACTGGGTTCGTTTCTTGGCGCGGCATTCATGATCCTGATGCCGATTTTTCTGAAGAATGTTCTGGTGGACAATTTCGGGCTGATGGTTGTGACCGCCAAACATGTGGAGATCACCCTGATGGGGGTGCTGATCATATTTTTCCTGATCGTGGAGCCACATGGCCTGGCGCGGCTGTGGCAGCTCCTCAAGGAGAAACTCCGGTTGTGGCCGTTTCCCTATTGAGACAACGTGCCGTGGCCGGGGCACAACAGCCCGAGGCATTTACGAAAACAACGAGGAGAGGACGATGAAGCCCGGAGTACTGAGAAAAGGCCTGATGGCTGCACTGGTGGCGGCTCCGCTGCTGGCACCGGCTGCCGGGGCCTACGAGCTGACCATACCGACGATGGATTACCGGACCGGCCCCTACGCGCCCAACGGAATTCCGTTTGCCAACGGATTTACCGACTACATGAACATGCTCAACGAGCGTGATGGCGGCATCGAAGGAGCGAAGATCAAGCTGGTACCCTGTGAAACCGCCTACAACACCAAGCAGGGCGTGGAGTGCTATGAAAGGACCAAGGATGAGGGGGAATCCGGTGCAGTCGCCTACCAACCGCTGTCCACAGGTATCACCTACCAGTTGATCCCCAAGGCCTCCGTGGACGAGATCCCGATCTTTTCGATGGGATACGGGCGTACCTCGGCGGTCAATGGCAAGGTGTTCCCCTGGGTGTTCAACTTCCCGGCTACTTACTGGGATCAGGCTACTGTTTTCGTGCAGTACATCGGTGACCAGGAAGGGGGAATGGATAAGCTCAAGGGCAAGAAGATCGCGCTGGTCTATCACAACTCAGCCTACGGCAAGGAACCCATCCGCACTCTGGAGAAACTGTCTGAAATGCTGGGATTCGAGCTGATGCTGTTACCGGTCGATCACCCGGGGCAGGAGCAGAAAGCGACCTGGTTGCAGATTCGTCGGGCCAAGCCGGACTGGGTATTGATGTGGGGCTGGGGCGTCATGAACCAGGTCGCCATCAAGGAAGCCGCCTCGATTCGCTATCCGATGAACCGTTTCATCGGTGTCTGGTGGTCGGGCTCGGAAAACGATGTACTGCCCGCCGGTGACGATGCCGATGGCTACCTTTCCGGCGCATTTCATGCGGCCGGTGGTGAGTTCCCTGTCCATGACGACATCCGCAAGCATCTCTATGACAAGGATATGGGTGCCGGAGAAAAAGATCGTATCGGTGAGGTTCTCTACAATCGAGGTCTGGTGGCAGCCATGTGGACTGCCGAGGCCATCCGCAACGGCATGAAGATCCACGGCACCAACGAAGTGCGTGGCAAACAGGTCAGGGACGGTTTCGAGACCCTGGAAGTGGACGAAGCCCGCCTCAAGGAGCTGGGTCTGGAAGGATTCACCATCCCGGTCAAAGTCACCTGCGAGAATCACGCCGGGCCCCGCAAAGTGGCGTTGCAGCAATGGAATGCCAAGGACAAGAAATGGGTGATGGTGTCCGATTTCTACGACACCATGTACGATGTCGTGGACCCGCTGATAGCAGAGGATTCCGCGGCCTATGCCAAGGAAAACAACATCACTCCGCGTGATTGCTGACAACCAGGATGCAGATGGTCCGGCGTTTCGGCGCCGGGCCGCTGTTTGCCCACAAGAGGTCAGCTGATGAAAGAGCAGGCCGCGTTGCTGTCGGTCAACAATATCGAGGTGATCTACGATCACGTCATTCTGGTTCTGAAAGGGGTATCCCTGGAAGTGCCCAAAGGCACGATCGTGGCGTTGCTGGGTGCCAACGGCGCCGGCAAGTCGACCACATTGAAGGCCATTTCAAATTTGTTGCGGGCCGAACGCGGCGAGGTCACCAAGGGTAGCATCGAGTATCAATCCAAGCGCATCGACCGCTCGACACCATCCGATCTGGTGCGTCAGGGTGTCATCCAGGTCATGGAGGGGAGGCACTGTTTCGAACACCTGACCATCGAGGAGAACCTGCTCACCGGGGCTCATACGCGCAAGGGTGGCAAGGGCGTGATCAGCGACAGTCTGGATAAGGTGTACACCTACTTCCCACGTCTCAAGGAACGCAGGAGCGCTTTGGCCGGCTACACTTCGGGCGGTGAACAACAGATGTGCGCGGTGGGTCGGGCGCTCATGGCGGAACCACAGATGATCCTGCTCGACGAACCTTCGATGGGTCTTGCTCCGCAGGTCGTGGAAGAGATCTTCGAGATCGTACACAATCTCAATCAGCGCGAGGGGGTCAGCTTTCTGCTCGCCGAACAGAACACCATGGTGGCGCTGCGCTATGCCACCTACGGCTACGTGCTTGAGAACGGTCGTGTGGTGATGGATGGAGATGCCACCGAGCTTGCCGAGAACGAGGATGTCAAGGAGTTCTATTTGGGGCTGGGAGGCAAGGGTCGCAAGAGTTTCCGCGATGTCAAACACTACCGGCGACGCAAGCGATGGTTGGCCTGATCGCCCGGGTTTGTAGACGGGGTCGGGTTGTGATGGAGCCGGATTGTGACTGAGTACTTCGATGTGTTGGAAACCCGCACCAGCGAGGAGCGGGACAGAGAGTTGCTGAGTGGTTTGCGGGGCCAGGTCGAACACGCGCGTAGCTGTGCTCCATACTATCGCCAATTGCTGGCTGACGTCAGTACGGAGAAGATCACCGACCGCCAGTCGTTTGCAGCTCTGCCAGTGACGCGCAAATCGGAACTGATTGAACTGCAGGCTGGAGACCCGCCCTTCGGCGGCCTGGCCGCCACACCGTTGTCGAAACTGGTGCGGGTATTCCAGTCTCCCGGACCGATCTACGAACCACAGGGACGCAGCAGCGACAACTGGCGAATGGCGCGTGCGCTGTTTGCCGCCGGCCTACGCCCCGGTGATCTGGTCCACAACACATTCTCGTACCATTTTACGCCGGCCGGGGCCATGCTGGAAGATGGGGCCCAGGCTCTGGGTTGTACCGTTTTTCCTGCCGGCATCGGTCAGACCGAAATGCAGGTACGGGCCATTGCCGACCTCAAGCCGCGTGGCTATGTCGGTACCCCCAGTTTCCTCGATATCATTCTTGACAAAGCCGGGCAGATGGGCGTGCCGCTGCCCAGCCTGGAGGTTGCCCTGGTGTCGGGTGAGGCGCTTCCGCAGTCGCTCAGGGAACGTTTCCGGAGTCGTGCCATCGAGGTGCGACAGGCATACGCGACCGCGGAGCTGGGTCTGATCGCCTACGAGACGGATGCACTCGAGGGCATGGTTTGTGACGAAAGTGTACTGGTGGAGATCGTTCGACCCGGCAGCGGTGAGCTGGTTGTGGATGGTGAGGTCGGTGAAGTGCTGGTGACCACGCTGAACCCGGACTATCCATTGATCCGGTTCGCCACCGGAGATCTGTCGGCGGTCCTTGCGGGCAACAGCCCCTGTGGGCGCACCAACATGCGCATCAAGGGTTGGATGGGGCGGGCGGATCAAACCACCAAGATACGCGGTATGTTCGTGCACCCGGAGCAGGTGGCGGCGGTGGTGGCGCGCCATCCACAGCTACTGCGCGCCCGGCTGGTGGTGGTGCATGTCTCGGAACGGGACGCCATCACGCTGTATTGCGAAACCGAAGAGAGTGATCCCGGATTGATCGACCAGGTTGCAGACAGTGTCCGCGATCTTTGCAAACTGCGCGGATCCGTGGAGTTGGTCGAGCCGGGTTCGCTGGCCAATGACGGCAAGGTCATCGATGATCAGCGCAGCTATGACTGAGCAGTTGGCAGCACCGCGGAGTGGGGTTCGGGGCGTCTGATGTCGAAAATACTGTGGCGCCCCTCTGCGCAGCAGGTCGAGGCAGCGGCGATCACCCGGTTCCGGCGCATAATCGAGCAGCGCTACGATGTTGAACTCGCCGACTACGCGGCTCTCCATCGCTGGTCGGTGGAATTCAGAGAACGGTTCTGGGGCGAACTGTGGGATTTTTGCGGCGTGATTGCCAGCCAGCGTGCCGAGCAGGTGCTGGTCGATGGCGAGCGTATGCCCGGGGCGCATTGGTTCCCCGGAGCACGATTGAACTTTGCCGAGAACCTGCTGCGCAACCGGGGCGATGGCCTGGCGTTGATCGCTCAGGCAGAGGGTCGGGCCGGGCAGCGACTGAGCTTCGCTGAGCTGTATGCGCAAGTATCGCGAATGGTGGCTGCCCTGCGGGCGGACGGCCTCAAGCCAGGCGATCGTGTGGTGGCCTACATGCCAAACATACCCGAAACGGTGGTCGCCATGCTGGCGACCACCGCCATCGGCGCCGTGTGGTGTTCGGGATCCCCCGATTTTGGAGTCAGTGGCATTCTGGACCGGTTCAGCCAGGTTGAACCCATTGTTCTGATTGCCGCTGACGGCTATTTCTACAATGGTAAACGCCACGATTCACTGGACAATCTGGCCGCGATCCGACCCGCGCTGCCGTCGCTGAAGCGGGTGGTCGTAGTGCCCTGGACCGGGGCCGCGGCTGACATTGGCCGGATCGAAGACGCGCAGACCCTGGATGACTATCTGCGGCCTCACGCCGCAGGCGACATCGCGTTCGAACAGCTACCGTTCGAGCATCCGCTCTACATCCTGTTCACATCGGGGACTACGGGAGTACCCAAGTGCATCGTGCACGGCGCCGGCGGTACATTGCTTCAGCATCTCAAGGAGCATCGGCTGCACACCGGGCTGGAGCCGGGTGACCGACTGTTCTACTTCACCACTTGTGGTTGGATGATGTGGAACTGGCTGGTCAGCGCACTGGCATCGGAAGCAACGCTGTTGCTGTATGACGGGTCACCTTTTCACCCTGACGGCAACGTACTGTTCGACTTCACCACCCGCGAAAGCGCCAACGTCTTTGGTACCTCGGCCAAGTTCATAGATGCATTGCGGAAAGCCGGACTGCGCCCCGCAATGAGCCACGATCTGAGCGCCCTGCGCACCGTACTGTCGACGGGCTCGCCGCTGATGCCGGAGAGCTTTGAATATGTCTATGAACACATCAAAGCGGATGTGTGTCTGTCCTCGATCTCGGGTGGCACGGATATCATATCCTGTTTCGCTCTTGGTAACCCGATGCTGCCGGTCTACAGCGGTGAACTGCAGTGCGTGGCCCTGGGCATGCAGGTCGAGGTATGGTCCGACGATGGTTCGCCGGTGATCGGCGAGAAGGGCGAACTGGTCTGCGTGGGTGCCTTTCCTGCCATGCCGCTGGGGTTCTGGAACGATGAGGACGGGAAACGCTACCATGCTGCTTATTTTCAGCGTTTTCCGGGGGTCTGGTGTCACGGCGACTACGTAACGCTCAATGACCACGGTGGCATGGTCATATACGGACGCTCGGATGCGGTACTCAACCCGGGCGGTGTCCGCATCGGCACGGCGGAGATTTACCGACAGGTCGAGCAACTCGATGAGGTGCTGGAGTCGCTGGTCATTGGTCAGGACTGGCAAGACGATGTGCGATTGGTACTGTTCGTGCGACTACGGGACGGATTGATTCTGGATGATGCACTAGCACAGAGCATACGTGAGCGGATACGCCACCACGCTACGCCGCGCCACGTCCCGGCGCGAATCTTACAGGTCGCTGATATCCCGCGTACCAAGAGCGGCAAGATCGTTGAACTCGCGGTACGCGACGTGGTTCATGGCAGGGAGGTCCGCAATCAGCAGGCTCTGGCTAACCCAGAGGCGCTGGCCGAGTACCGCGACCGACCGGAACTGGAGAGCTGACGACAGGATGGGGATACCTTCTGGCAGTGCGGGTTACAGTACTTCTGGCAGGTACCGGCATGGCTGACAAACGCGCCGAAACCCGGGTGCCCATTCATGATCTGCTGGCACGTCGGTGGAGCGGTCGCGCTTTCGATCCGGACAGACCCATCAAACGGGCTCCGTTGATCGCCTTGCTGGAGGCCGCCCGGTGGTCGCCGTCGTGTTATGGCGATCAGCCCTGGCGCTATATCGTGTGGGACCGGATTCGCAGTGAGTTGGCCTGGCAGAGGGCGTTCGACTGCCTCAGTACCGGTAACCAGGTCTGGGCCCGCAATGCCCCGGTGTTGATGTTGTCGCTGGCCATGGGGCGATTGTCCCGCAACGGCAAGCTCAACCGCTGGGCTCAGCATGATGTTGGCGCGGCGAGCGAGAATCTGTGTCTGCAGGCTGCAGCCATGGGGTTGCTGGCTCATCAGATGGGAGGCTTCGACGTTGGGCGCGTTCGCGAGTCTTTCGCGATTCCCGGCGAGTGCCTGCCGATGGCTATGATCGCACTGGGACATCCCGGGCCGATTCAGGATCTGGACGCTGAGTTGCGCGAGCGTGAACTCGCGGTGCGCAGTCGATTGTCACTCGATGAGTGCTTTTTCGAGAATCGCTGGGGTGACAGCGTCAGCCGTTGACCGGGAGCCCACAGCGACGTATTCATGGCGCGTGTCCTGGCAGGCTCTGCCCGCACCCGCATTGCGGCCGCTTCGAGCAGTTAGGCGATTTCTGTCAACAAAGTTACCAGCGTGCTTGTCTTTTCGCCCGTCTTCTGCGTTGCGACAGCCCTCACATAGCCCTGCTATGCTCTTGCTGCCGCGCCTTGAATACGAACGTAAATTCCACACACTCGGGCCCACACACTCGGGCCTACGCAATCTGGTAACTTTGTTTCCGCCAATCGCCTTAGGCATGGCATCTTCATTGCACAGGAGGTCGTTGTTCCAGTTTTCAGTTGCACCTGATGCCAAACGAGCGAAGAATCAATCAGCGCAATGCGGTCTCATACCCAGCCGATGTGTCGGTTCCGGGCGGCGGTGGTATCCGTGCGACCGTCGTCGATATCTCCCGCAACGGTTTGCAACTGGCCTGTGATAGGCACTCACTCCTGAAAATCTGTCCACGTGGTCATCTGACCTCTCCTGCTGACAGGGTTCCGTTGAGGACCGTGGTGATGGGCGAGGTCGCGGTCGGTTCGGAAACAGAGGTTGAGGTACAGGGCAGGGTGGTCTACGTGCGGCGACTGAGTCAGACTGAGTACCGGATCGGGCTCAGCTACGCATCGATATCACAGGAATCGGAGCGACAACTGAAACAATGGCTGTGTCAGACCGAGGGCCAGTTCGTCAGCTAGCAAATGATTGGTCACGATACCCGGGCAGCCGATGGCGCGGCCCGGCCCACGTGATTGCGCTGGCTTTGCTCGTCAACGCTTGCCAGATCGCACCACGGGGGCCCGATGACAGGCCCGCCTACGACATCCCGGTGGGATCCATCTTCTATCTGAATCGGGACATCACGGTCTATCCACGGCCTCTGGAGGTGGGGATCGGCTCGGTTGCGTTCCAGCATGGGCGCATCATCCGGCACGCCTTCGTCGATCAGTACGAAGACAATTGCCTGCTGACCCTGAATCGTCGCTATGATGGTCCGAAACTGCTCGAATCGGATGCTTTCGTGGTTGAACGGGTCAAGTTCGGTCGCGAATACGTACAACCTGGGCAACCGCCGTTGATGCTGGCCGCCGCGGACGGCTTGGTACTTGCCAGAGGAGGCGACGGGTCGGAAGGGGGGTCGGGTTTTTTGAGCCAGAATTCCGTCACTTTCACGCTGTCATCCCGGGACCAGGGCAGCGACTACCGGCTGGAATGCCGAAGTTGGGACGACTACACGGCAGGGCAATTCCTCACGATCGGTGGCGTCCGCGCCGCGCTGGGAAAATATTTCGCGATCCAGGTACAGCGGACCGCCACGACCGGGGATCCCCGGCAATAGTCTTTGCTCCCGAAGAGGTGGTCAATCGAGTTCATCCAGCGGATTGCCCCGGTGGGTGCCCGCCGAGGGACCGTCAATCTCCACGTCATCCTGCTCCAGGTCTTCGAACGGTCCGCCCCGATCCTCCTGTGGCGGTAGTCCGCTGAGCTGAAGATCCCACCACACGTCCATGTCAAACTCTTCGATTTCTCCCTCGAAATGTTGAATCTCGACCGTGCGAGTGTCGTCATCCGTGGCGACGACTTCAAAGCGCTCGCCACTGATGACGTTCTTGTACCAGTTACCAACGACAGGTTCTAAGGCGGTCATGGTGCCCCCGACGGTGAATCTGTGAGTTCGTGGATACAAAAAATAGCACTTCCTGGCCATGTTGCGATACTGGCGGGATCGACTTTGTATCAGCATTGTCGGATCATCGCGAGACCAGATCGCGGCCGTCGGGAGTGAGTTTGGAAAAGAGCCAGTTCCGAGATGCGCTCGCTGAGCTAACCGGGGACCGGGTTCACGGGGCCAGCGAGATAGCCCGCATGGCGCTGCAGTTTGCTGCCGACAGTGCGCTGCACTGCCCGGCCAGGGATGCTGCCGCGTTGCTGGAAACCTTACGGTTGCGCTCAGAAGAGTTGGCGTTGCAACGCCCCAGCATGGCACCGCTGGCAAACCTGATGAGGCGTTGGCGCCAACGCCTCGCCCAGGTATCGACAGATGATCTGGAGGATTTCCGCTGGCAGGCGGCGGAGGCCGCCACTGAGTTGGTCAGGGAGTCCCGCAATGCCGTGCGGGAAGTGGCATCGAGAACCCGGGAGTTCGTGGGCGAGGGCAAGACCATCATCACCCACAGCTTTAGTTCGACGGTGGTGGAGGTTTTCCATCAGCTCAAGGAAAGTGGTGTTCGCGCCATCATCACCGAGTCACGACCCTTGTTGCTGGGTCACAAGCTGGCCACGATTCTGTCAGGATGGTCGATTCCAACCACGCTGATTTCCGAAGGCCAGATGGGCCTGTTTGTCCGCCAGGCGGATATCGCATTGGTGGGCGCCGACAGCCTGCTTGCCGACGGCAGCGTGATTAACAATGCCGGTACCTATCTGCTGGCCCTGGCCGCGCACGATCAGGGTGTGCCATTCCATGTTGCCTGTGAGAGTTTCAAGTGGCGTTCTGCTGAAATGGGGGAGCCGGTGCTGGAAGAAATGCCCGCCACCGAGCTGGGCGCGCCCCGGCTGGAGCATGTCACTGTTGCCAATATCTATTTCGACATCACTCCGGCCTGGCTGGTGACCGGCTGGATCACCGAACACGGTGTACCCCCGGACCGGATTGCCACCGATCGCTGATGCCCTCACGGCGCGGAGTAACGGCCTTCCCCAGG
>CBDVAK010000088.1:0-12171 GCA_965371945.1 uncultured Candidatus Competibacteraceae bacterium | reverse complement strand
CCCGGTACATAGCGAAACAGCAGATAGTCTCTGACCGCATCGGTATCGATCTCCGGGATCACCGCCGGATGCCGGAGTATCGACTTGATCTCGGAGGCGAACAGCAGCAAACCGTCTTGCTGATACAGAAACAGGGGTTTCTGACCAAACCGGTCCCGTGCCAGGAACAGGCACTGCTTGCGGGCATCCCAAATCGCGAAGGCGAACATGCCCCGCAACCGGTCCACGCATGCCGTGCCGTATTCCTCCCAGGCATGGACGATGGTCTCGGTGTCGGAATGCGTGGTGAAACGATGGCCGGCCTCGATCAACGTCTGGCGCAGTTCCGGGAAGTTGTAGATCTCGCCGTTGAAGACGATCTGAACCTGCCCGTCTTCGTTACCGAGCGGCTGGTGTCCGCCTTCCAGGTCGATGATCGAAAGCCGGCGATGAGCGAGGCCTATGTGCCAGTGACCGTCGCGGGTTTGAGTTTCGTAGAATCCTTCGTCGTCGGGGCCGCGATGGGTGAGGGCGGTCGCCATGCCGCGCAGTTCTTCGCTATGTGCCGCCGTGGCGGCAGTGGAAACGATTCCCGCGATCCCGCACATGGGCTGTCGATCAAGCCTGTTCGGGCAGCAACAACGGGCGGTAACTGCTGCGGGAGCGCAGTTCAGTCATCACTGAAGAGTTGATCGTAGGCAGCCAGCAGCTTGGGGGCCTCATAGCGCCACTCCAGTTCGTTCTCGACACGATTGCGTCCGTATTCGCCCATGCGTGTCCGTGCCACCGGATCGTCGATCAACTGCACGATCTTGTCGCCCATATCCCTGATATCGTTCTTGTTCGCATAAAGAGATGCTTCCCGAGCGGAAAACCTGCCTTCGGCCAGATCGAATTGAACGATGGCCTTGCCCAGCGCCATGTATTCCATGATCTTGTTCATGGTGGATTTGTCGTTCATTTCGTTGGCGATGTCCGGGTTGACGCAGACATCGGCGGTATTGAGCATGTCCAGCAATTCGTCGTCGCTGACTCGGCCGGTAAAGGTTACGTAGTCATCGACACCCAGTTCCTGCGCCAGTCTCTGCAGCGCCGGGAGTTCCGTGCCGCCCCCGACGAGCCCGAAGTGTATGTCCTGGCGGCCCAGATCGTGAGTGATATAGCGAACGGCCTGCAGCAGCAGATCGATACCCTCCTGTTTTCCCATCACCCCGACATAGCCCACCAGATACGCACGCCCCTGTTTCAGCTCGGGTTTGGGAGGGCGAACCTGTAAGCGTTCCAGCTTGGGACCGCTGCGCACCACGAACACCTTGCCGGGGTCCTTGCCACCGCGTTGCAGTGCGATCTGCCGGTAGGATTCGTTGGTCGCAATACAGACATCCGCCAGCCGGAAGGTGGTGCGTTCCATCAGCAGCAGAAGGCGGTAGAAGAAGTCCCGCCGGTTGAACTTTGCTTCATAAAGTTCGGGATTGATGTCGTGGTGGTCGAACAGGAATTTTTTGCCGAAGGGCTTGAAACAGGCTGCGACCAGAAAGATGGTATCGGGCGGATTGCAGGCGTGGATGACATCGAAACCCTGGCGCATCATCACTTTCATCGCCAGATAGAACTGCATCACCAGCGCCACCGAGTACTCGAGCAGATAGCCCACCGCGCCACTGCCCTCCGCGGGCAGCCAGTGTCGATAGATGTGGATGCCGTCCAGGCACTCGTAGCGGGCATCGAAGCCTTTGCCGGTCGGGCAGATGACCGCAACCTGATAACCCGCATCGTGCAAGGTGGTGGCCTCCTGCCACACCCTCCGGTCAAAGGGAACCGGCAGATTCTCGACGATGATCAGGACCCGTCGGGACTTACCAGCAGATGCCATCGACCACCACTCCGTCGCGATAGTCGGCATCGATGCGCACCAGATCCACGATCCGCTGGCCGGGTTTGACCAGCTCTCCAATGCGTTCGAACGCTTTGTCGCTGGTGCCGATGACGACGGTTTCGGCGTGGTCGAGCACGTCTTCGAGATTCGTTACCATCAGTTTTGATATATGCGGTATATGATTGAGAATATAGTCTTTATTGGCACCAGTCAGTGCGGCCATCTGGACGTTGCGATCGTAGATACGTATGTCGTAGCCCTTGCCCAGCAGTTGCTCGATCAGAGTCACCATCGGACTTTCACGCAGATCGTCGGTCCCGGCTTTGAAACTCATGCCAAGGATTCCCACCCTTCTGGCCGGACCTGCGGTGATCATGGTCAGTGCGCGCTGAATCTGTAGCTGGTTGCTGGGAAGTATCGCCTCCAGCACCGGGACCGACAGGTCGAGGCGCTTGGCCCTGTAGTTCAGCGCACGGACATCCTTGGGCAGACAGGAGCCACCAAAAGCGAAACCCGGCTTCAAGTAGTAGGGGGAGAGATTGAGCTTGGTATCCTGGCAAAAAATATCCATCACCTGGTGGCTGTCCAGACCCAGTGATTTGCACACCACACCGACTTCGTTCGCGAAGGTGACCTTGAGCGCATGCCAGACGTTGTCGACGTATTTGACCATTTCCGCGGTGGCCACATCGGTGCGCAGCAGGGGCGCGTTCATATCCGCGTACAGAGAGGCCAGCGAATCACCGCTGCTGGCGTCGGTTTCACCGATGACCGTTTTCGGCGGGTGGAAATAGTCGTAGACGGCAGTGCCTTCGCGCAGGAATTCCGGATTGTTGCAGACGCCGAAATCCACGCCGGCACGTTTGCCTGAATGTTCCTCGAGCACCGGGATCACGGTTTCATGCATGGTGCCAGGCAGCATGGTGCTACGCAGTACCACGGTGTGGTGAGCGTCCTTTACGCGAATCGCCGCGCCGATTTCCTCACAGACGCGGCGCACGTATTTGAGATCCAGGCTCCCGTTGGCCTGGCTCGGGGTGCCGACACACACCAGTGACAGATCGGTGTTCAGCACCGCCGCCCTGGCGTCGGAAGACGCCTCCAGTCGCTGCATCGCGACGGCTTCCGCAATCAAGGTGTCGATGTCTTTTTCTATGATTGGAGACTTGCCGTCGTTGATCAGGTCCACCTTGGTGGCGTTTGGGTCGACACCCACCACCTGGTTGCCCTGGCTGGCGAGACAGCCCGCGGATACCGCACCAACGTAACCCAGCCCGAATATGCTGATTTTCATCTTTGGCAGTCTTGTTCCCGTTTGAATCTCATTGTGTGCAGAAGCCCGGACATGTCGAGACCTGCTGACTGGCAGCATTCCCTCTCAAGGGCACTCAATTTCAGTCCGCAGCACGCATGAACCGGTGATCGACTCCAGCCAGGCAACCGTGGTGCACGGCACCTTCAGCCCGAAGCGCCTCGATACCCACCCACCGGGCGGGTCCTCGGAGCCGCGCCAGACCTGTACCTCCGGACTGGAGCCCTGGGCCACCAGGGTGATTCGAAGCGCGCCATTGTCCGCGATGACAGTTCGACCGTCCACCGTGACCTGGCAGTCCTCGTGGAAATGCCAGTGTCGTGCCAACTGATGAGCGCTTGTGCATGAAATGTGATCCTCGACCATGAATCGCCGGTTCTTCTTGTCGAACTGCAGCCGGCGTTGGTGGCCGACCGGGTCGCGCAGCCGCCGGTAACCATCGTGAGACCCGGTGAGCACATCTTCGGAGTCGCTCGAGCGCCATTCGATGCAACGTGACCTGGCGTGTTGTGACCACATGAAGTTGCCGGTGATGACGGATTGGTCCAGGCCATCGATCTGCACCGTGTTGTGCGCGGCGGTACCCCGGAAGTAATCCCGCCATTGCTTTTCGCTGTGATAGGTATAGGTGCCGGGGTCGATCAGAAACTCGCGGCCGCCACAGGACAGCCAGATCGACAAGGCGTCGGCATGCCCGTGGCCGGCAAGGCTGAGATAGCCGAGAGGCCCACAGTCGACCAGCATGCGAATCTCTTGTGGGGTCTCGAAGTCGCGCCCGAGCAGATAATAGCCGCCGTCGGCAAATGCCCGCCGTACCGGCAGCGGTCCGGGGGGTATTGATGCCAGTCTTTGCCATTCTTGATCAGCGGTGGGCCCCAGCAACCACCGGGTTCTGTCATCCAGGGCACCCGCCTTGGTGCGAAACTCCGGCCGTCCAAAGAGTATGGCGCCGGTTGCCAGCAGCGATCGGTAGGGTGAGTAATCGGCATTGGCGGACAGATGGCAGATGCAGCCGCCGTCATCGTCGCCGATCATCGGGATTGTGCCGGCGACGTCCATGATGGACGCCATGAAGTCCATCATGGTTTCGATCCGCTGCCAATAGCTGGCGGGCAGATCGACGCCTGCATCCTTGCTCACCAGCCCGGCCAGCAACAGATAGTCCACCACGTATTGGTGATAGAAGATCGCTTGTTCACGGTTGACACCGTCGGGCGCATTTTGCAGCTCCGCCTCTCGCAGCAATGCCTGCAACGCCTGCTGCCGCCAGCGGTCCATCTGTGGCCACATGGGCCAGGTGCAGGTGGCGATGAACAGACCGGTGATTTCTCCCAGCAGGTGGTTGTTGGCGGAGGAAAAGCGCGACTGGTGACCCCGGATGAAATGACAGTGTTGATAGATCGATGCCAGCCAGCGGTTGCGGAGATCACCGTAGCGGGAGTCCGACAGGGAGTCGTCATCGAGCAATCGCCAGCAAAAGCTCCAGTTGATCAGCCGGATCGCCAGTTCCAGCGAACTCGACCAGTTGGGGCCCAGCAGATAGGGGCATTGATCCAGCCACGATTGCAGCTGCGCCGCGAAGGTGTCCAGATAGCGGCGATCACCGCCGAGTCTCCAGGCCTGCAGCAAGGTCACCAGGTGCTGATGTCGGTTGGGTTCCCACAGATACTTGATGTTTCCGACCCGTTGCTCATCCCGGTAGTCGAGCGTCTTGCCGAACGACAGCGGTGCCTCGGTACCGGTGAGCGGATCGCGGTTCCAGTTTGGGAGAGCGCCAAGCCTGGCATCCGGGTTGTTGAAGACTTCGGCTTCACCGTTGACGATTCGATCCGCCAACCCGATGTAATCATGTTGCCCGATCGCAGGCGCGGGCAGTGGCGCCAGGCCTGCCTGTCGCGCCGGATCCGCCGGTGGTGGCTGTGATGCTCGCAGCCTACCCGCCATTTGCAGGCGGGCGTAGCCAAATTGCCAGCCGCGATATGCGACTTCAGCCGTCGACATGCGGCGCAGGCGTTGCCAGTACCAGGAGGGGGGTTGCATCAGAGGGGCCTGGCGTCCGGTGAACTGCCGAAGGGGGCCAAATTGCCACACTGTTGCACAGAGGGGTCTCCCGGAGGGCTGCTAAGCCTCATTCATCGAACAAGTCATGCGCCCGAGCAGGCCGCGGATTCTGTATCATCCATCATGACTTCGTCATGCACCAGCGCCCGTTCACAACAGACTTTGTAAGATCGAGGTTCGGGCGCGATTGGTGCATGGTGGCCGGCCCGAAGTCGTAGTTGGCGCTTTCAAGTTGGCGCGCAAATTCCAAAGGGCAATACGCGATGGCTGGTTCCAATCTTTTGCTGTTCAGTGTCGATTTTCTGCCCCGCAGACAGCCCGGTGAGATGGTGTTCTGGCAGGACGCGATCCCGTATTTGCGTGAACATTTCGATCGGATCGTGGTGGTGGGCATCAACCATCGCAAGACACCGGTCGATATACTGGCGGACGGCGTGGAGTTGATCAACCTGCCGCCGGTACACCCGCCCGATCGGCGCGTGTGGGCTGAACCCGAGCGGGTTCCCGAGAACTTCCACAAGTTGCCCATGGCGGTGCTCTACAAGACCTGGACGCTGTTGAAGCATGCAGCAACAATTGACGAATTGATCCGCAGTCATGATATCGGTGTGGTTCACTTCATGCGCATTTTCGGGCTCCTCAACCGGCGCCTGACAAGCCGACACCCCGAGGTGGTGTTTACCATGACGGTGCCGACCCATATCGATCGGGGCTTCCCGTTCCACCATGCCTATCACTGGATCAAGCGCATGGGATACCGTGGCATGGATCGGTTGATCCCGACCTGTGAGGCGACCGCGCAACGTCTGGCCAACGCAGGGGTGGCGAGGGAATGTCTGCAAACGATTCACTGGTCGTTCCAGCCTCCGGCGCTGAATGCGGATGATGTACAGGTGCAGGCTCTGCGCCATGAGCTGGATTTGCAGGAGGATCAACTGTTGATCGCGTGGTCGGGACCTCTCCAGGAGACCGGGGAGGAGGAGTTTCAATGGGCTCTGGACGTCGCCCGCCGGGTCATGAAGCGTTCCGACCGTTTGCGGTTTCTGTTTGCGTTCAAGCCGGACAGCCTGCCGCAGTCCTACATGGAGCAGGCGGCGCAGGTGCCCGGCGTGATGCTCAAGGAGACCAGGCGGGGTGAATTCGATGCGTTGCAACATCTGGCCTCGTTGTTTCTGTCGCCGGTTTGCAACGTCAAACGCACCGTGGCGCCGCCGCTGACCTGGATCGAAATGATGCACCGGGGTGTGCCCGTGTTGACTACCCCGGTTGCCGGGGTCGACGAGGTGCTTGAGTCGGGTGTCAGCGGATTCGTGGCCGACGATGCCGAGGCGGCCGCGGAGTTGCTGCTGGCCCTGGATCGGACTGCCCTCGAGGACGCCGGCGCACAAGCCCGCCAGGTCATCGCCAGCCGCTACGATCTGCAGGACATCATCGCGCAGTACGCACAGATGTGGGCCGGGCTTGGCGAGTCCCGCAAAGCGGCCCGATGAGGGTGGCGTGGTGGTCCAATCATTGTGCCGCGCCAGACACTTGGGCATACTGCGCTGCGAAAAATCGGACCAGCGGGGCCGTGGGTATTGGCAGGCAAATTTCCTTGAAGGGATGGGGAACATCATGGAAGTGACGATCTATGGCAGTGGCTATGTCGGTTTGGTGACCGGCGCCTGTCTGGCGGATGTGGGCAATTCGGTCTTGTGTGTCGATATCGACGAGCGCAAGGTTGCCGCGCTGCAAGCTGGTGAAATACCGATTTTCGAGCCGGGTCTGGACAACATGGTTGCCCAGGCTGTCGAGCGCGGTTTGTTGCGGTTCACCACGGATGTCGAGGAGGGGGTGCACCACGGGCTGTTTCAGTTTATCTCCGTGGGTACACCACCTGACGAGGATGGTTCCGCCGATCTCAGCCATGTGATCGCGGTGACACGAAGTATTGCTGAACACTTGCGTGACTACCGGGTGATCGTGACCAAGTCCACCGTGCCGGTAGGTACTTCCGACCAGGTGCGCGCGGAACTGCAGCGGGTGCTGGATCAGCGCGGCGCGAGCGTCGAATTCGACATGGTCTCCAATCCTGAGTTTCTCAAGGAAGGGGCCGCCATCGACGATTTCATGAAACCGGATCGTATTGTGGTCGGCACCGATAACCCGCGTACCGCGGAATTGCTGAAGGTTCTTTACTCGCCGTTCAATCGAAATCGCGACCGTCTGCTGGTGATGGATCTGCGCTCGGCTGAGCTCACCAAGTACGCAGCAAACTCGATGCTGGCGACCAAGATCAGTTTTATGAACGAAGTTGCCAATCTGGCCGAGCGTCTGGGTGCGGATATCGAGCAGGTACGACTGGGTATTGGCGCCGACCCGCGGATTGGCTACCAGTTCATCTACCCCGGTTGTGGCTACGGCGGGTCCTGCTTCCCGAAAGACGTCCAGGCACTTGCGAACACCGCCCGCCAGGTCGGTTACCGGGCCGAGTTGATCGAGGCGGTGGAAACCGTCAACGAACGTCAGAAAGAGATACTGTTCAATAAGATACATGCGCATTTTGAAGGGGATCTCAAGGGTCGCGTGGTGGCGATCTGGGGTCTGGCCTTCAAACCCAACACCGACGACATGCGCGAGGCGCCCAGCAGGCGGCTGATGGAGTCGCTTTGGGATGCCGGTGCGCGGGTGCAGGCATTCGACCCCGAAGCGACCGCGGAGGCGAGGCGGCTCTACGGGGATCGGCAGGATCTGTTGTTGTGCAAGGAGCCCTATGAAGCGACGCGGAACGCAGACGTGCTGGTCGTGTGCACGGAATGGCATGTATTTCGCAGTCCAGACTTCGAGAAACTGCATGCACAGTTGAAAAGTCCAGCGGTGTTCGATGGCAGGAACCTGTATCAGCCCGACCAGGTACGCCAGGCGGGGCTTGAGTATTACGGGATCGGCAGAGGCTCGGGCATCGGCCAGCCCGCGAAACGGTTGCGGGATCCGGTGCCGGTCACGAGTTGACGCCACGGGCAGGGTTTATGTCACCCCGCAGCGACGGCATTGGTGCGACACTGGCGGGTGACAACGCCGGCGGGCTGCTTGTTCCAGGCATCGGTTCTGAGGCTTGGCAGTTGGCACCGGTTTTCTGGGGGGAGTGATGAAACGCACGATTCGCAAGGCAGTATTTCCGGTTGCGGGTATGGGAACCCGGTTTCTGCCGGCCACCAAGGCCAGTCCCAAGGAAATGCTGCCGGTCGTCGACAAACCTCTGATTCAGTATGCGGTCGAAGAGGCGGTTGCGGCGGGGATCACCGGTCTGGTCTTCATCACCGGGCGCGCCAAGCGAGCCATCGAGGACCACTTCGACAAGGCCTATGAACTCGAAGCCGAACTGGAGGCACGCGGCAAGGACGAACTGTTGCACATCGTTCAAAATGTTCTGCCGGACGGTGTCGATTGCGTGTTCATCCGCCAGCGCGAGACCCTGGGGTTGGGTCATGCGGTATTGGCTGCGCGACCCGCGGTGGGCAACGAACCATTTGCCGTCCTGTTGGCCGATGATCTCATCGACAACGATGTCAAGCCTGTCATTACCCAAATGGCGGAGCGGTTTGAGAAATATCAGTGTTCGATACTGGGTGTGGAACGGGTACCGGAGCAGGAAACCGACAAGTACGGAATCGTCCGCACCCTGCCATTCAACACCAGTCTTAGCAATGTCAACGGCATCGTCGAAAAGCCGTTGCCGAAGGACGCGCCTTCCAATCTGGCGGTCGTTGGTCGCTATATCCTGACTCCCCGTATTTTCGATTTGCTGGCAAAAACCGGTGCTGGTGCAGGTGGAGAGATCCAGCTCACTGATGCGATCGCTGCGTTGCTTGCAGAGGAGCAGGTGTTGGCCTATGAATTCGAAGGGCGCAGATTCGATTGCGGCGGCAAACTCGGATACCTGGCCGCGAACGTGGAGTTTGGCTTACGTCATCCGGAAATTGGCGGTGAGTTTCGGGATTACCTGGCCCAGACCTATGCCCGCCTGGGGATTCCCGGCGAGAAGAAGGCGGTCGGCTGACTACGCGGTAACCCGTTGTCCCGGTGTTTCCGGAGCGGGCGGGCATCGTTCTTACCATTGGGTAATTTTACAAAAATCGCATTACCTGAATCATTTCGTCCGGTCCGCGATCGCGGTTACCGGTGACTCCGGAGTTGCATCATGATCGAATTGATCGCGCCGCATGGCGGCGAGCTCAAATGTCTTTACCTGCCCGAGGAAGCGCTGCGCGAGGCCAGAGTCGCGGCGGGACCTTTGAAGTCGTGGGACCTGAGCGCGCGACAGCTTTGCGATGTCGAGTTGATGCTCAACGGCGCATTCTCACCGCTCGAGGGCTTCATGACGCAGGAAGTCTACGAGCGTGTGATCGACGAGATGCGGTTGGCGGACGGTACCTTGTGGCCCATGCCCGTGTGTCTGGATGTGCCCCCCGAATTTGCGGATGAGCTGGAGCCTGGAGAACGTATCGCGTTGCGTGACCCGGAGGGTGTGCTGATCGCGATCATGACGGTTTCCCAGCACTGGACTCCGGACCGCGTGCACGAGGCCAGAAAGGTGTTCGCGACCGAGGACATCGCTCACCCAGGTGTGGACTACCTCCTCAACCGGACCAACGCGGTCTATCTGGGCGGCGCCCTGCAGGGTGTTGATCACCCTATCCACTATGATTTCAAGTATCTGCGCGATGAGCCTTCGGAAACCCGTCGCAAGTTCAGCAAACGCGGCTGGAGCCGGGTTGTTGCGTTCCAGACCCGCAACCCGATGCATCGGGCCCATCTGGAGCTGACTGTGCGCGCCGCGCAGCAGGCGGAGGCGAACCTGCTGATTCAGCCGGTGGTGGGTTTGACCCGGCCTGGCGACGTCGACCATTTCTCGCGCGTGCGCTGCTATGAAGCCGTGCTCAAGCACTATCCCGAGCAGACCACCATGCTGTCCCTGCTGCCTCTGGCCATGCGTATGGGCGGCCCCCGGGAAGCGCTCTGGCATGCCATCATTCGCAAGAATTATGGCTGCAGCCATTTTATCGTCGGGCGGGATCACGCCGGGCCGGGCAAGAGCAGCCAGGGTGAGGACTTTTACGGTCCCTACGATGCCCAGGAAATGGTGAGCAAATACGGTGACGAGCTGGGTATCGAGATGGTGCCGTTCCAGGCCATGGTCTACGTACAGGACCGTGCTGAGTATCTCCCGGCCAGTGAGGTCGAGGAGAGCATGACCGTGCTCAACATCTCCGGTACGGAATTTCGCCGGCGCCTGCGCGAAGGGCTGGAGATTCCCTCCTGGTTTTCGTTGCCCGAAGTGGTGACCGAACTTCGCAAGACCTATCCCCCGCGTGACCGCCAGGGTTTCACCGTTTTTTTCACCGGTTTGTCAGGCTCCGGCAAGTCGACCATTGCCAATGCCTTGATGGTCAAGTTGATGGAACTGGGGGGTCGGCGCATTACCCTGTTGGACGGAGACGTGGTACGCCAGCATCTGTCCAGCGAATTGGGGTTCTCCCGGGAGCACCGCAACCTCAACATTCTGCGTATCGGCTATGTCGCCAGCGAAATCACCAAAAACGGTGGTATCGCGATCTGTGCGCCGATCGCGCCCTATACCCAAACCCGCAGACAGGTCCGCGAAATGATCGGGGCGGTGGGCGGTTTTATCGAGGTGCATGTTGCCACTCCGATCGAAGTTTGTGAAGAAAGGGATCGTAAGGGGTTGTATGCCAAGGCGAGAGCAGGTCTGATCTCGAACTTCACAGGTATAGACGACCCCTATGAGGATCCCGTCGATCCCGAGCTGCGGATCGACAGCACTGACCGCACGCCGGATGAAGCGGCCCAACGCATCATTCTGAAACTCGAGAGCCTCGGTTTCATCCGCAATCGCTGAATCGTTCCCGTGCCACGAATCTACGGATGCGTGGCCAGGTCGGCCCACCGGGTAGGTGGTCAATTGCCACTGTTGTCGGGTGCGTTCGGAATCCCAAACGGTGCATTGCCGGGTGTGATCGGCTCTATCCAGATGCGGTGGGAAAAGTGCTCTCCGTCGCTCACCGTCAATTGGCTGAAACCCAACAACTGCAGTAAATCCAGAAAGTTGAACTGATCCTCGACCTCGAACTCCGCGAATATCGGCGTTGCCCTGGCCTGACTTGTCAGCATCGCCAGCAGACCGCGCAAGCGGTACAGCGTATCCAGGCGATTGGCGCTGAGGCTGGTGATGATCAGCTTTTCGGCCTCCTCGCCCTTGGCGAACAACGCGTAGTCGGGCGGGTAGGGCAGCGCCAGTTGTTGCCGTGTCAGCTCAGTGATGAACAAAATCCGGCGGCGGCGATCGGACCCGGGCAGCAGTGCTGCCTGACTGACGTAGGTTTCCTCGCTGGTGGCTTCGGGATAGTAGTAGCCGGCATGTCGGTCTCCACCCCAGGCGCTGCCCAGCAGGCCGGCCCAAAGCAGCACGATGGCCGGCAACCGTAACAGCGACAAAGCGTGGAAATGTGGATACTTCAACATTCTCTGCTCCACGAGTTCATTGGCAACCCGGGCATTCTGTCACCCGTGGGTGGTAACGCATAGAGACGAGCAGAAATTTGCTGTCGCGGATGGTCATGGCCCGGTATCGCTGACTATACTGACGGTATGCGCTATCCGATCCCCTGCCTCACACTGATATTGACGCTGTTTGCGCAGCCGCTGTGGGCGGAGGAAGCTGATCTGATCGCTCGGTTCGTGGGCGATTACCGGGGCGTTGGTGTTGTCGACGACAGTCTGGCGGATGGCCAGGAATTGACGGCCAGCAACCTGGATGTCTCGATCCGGAGTGGCAGGAAAGGATTTTCAGTAGGTTGGGTCGCGCTGATGCTTGACCCGGGCGACGATCATCTCCGCTTCCACAAGAGGCCCGTGAAGGTTTCTTTTGAATCCGCGGGGCGCC
>CBDVAK010000087.1:0-12182 GCA_965371945.1 uncultured Candidatus Competibacteraceae bacterium | reverse complement strand
CTAGAAAATTCGATCATCGTGGGGTCTTGAAATTGCGAATCCTGCCCGCACCTTGTATCTACGGGTGCGTTACCAGCGCGGCGCGCAGTGCTGCCTTGTTACCGTGGCGGAGCCGCGGCATCGCAGACAAAGTTATGTTGATCCTATTTCCGGCGCCCTCGAACGCGCCGGAATCCAGTTTCGAGAGGTAGGTTATGCCGATCTATGAGTATCGCTGCGAGGAATGCGGCCACCAGCAGGAGGTTCTCCAGAAAGTGGGGGCCGAGCCATTGACCGAATGTCCGGTTTGCGGAAAATCGGCATATAAGAAGCTGGTGTCGGCGGCCGCCTTCCACCTCAAGGGAACCGGCTGGTACAAAACTGATTTCCGTGACAGCGGCAAGCCAAAAAAGGCCGACAAGGAAGCCGACAAGCCCGCCGCCAAGGCTGAGGGCGGCAAAGACAGCGGCAATGCTGCAAGCGCGGGCAAATCCGCCGGCAGCGGCGCTGCCAGCGGTGGATCTACTGCTGCCAAGAGCTGAGTCACAGTCCGGTTGCGCCGGTCAGCATGCCTCCGTAACATTGCCGGCCCACCGCGACAGTCACCCAAGGCGAGGACAGCCATGCGCAGCCACTACTGCGGCGAGGTCACCGAGAAACTGCTCGGCCAGCACATCACGGTGTGCGGTTGGGTGCACAAACGACGTGACCACGGTGGCGTGATCTTTATCGACCTTCGCGATCGCGAAGGCATTCTGCAGGTAGTCATCGATCCGGATACGCAGGAGGCCTTTGCAAGCGCGGAATCGGTTCGCAATGAGTATGTGTTGTCGATCACGGGGCGCGTGCGTGAGCGCCCGGAAGGTACGATCAACCCGGACATGGTCACCGGTCGCGTGGAGCTGCTGGCCAATGAGTTGTCGGTGCTCAACGAGGCTGAAACACCGCCCTTTCAGCTCGATGACGACCACGTTTCCGAAGAACATCGTCTGCGCTTTCGCTATATCGACCTGCGTCGTCCGCAGATGCAGCAGCGGTTGCGCGTGCGCACCCGGGTGGTCAGCGCACTGCGTCGTTTTCTCGATGATCACGGTTTCATGGATATCGAGACGCCGATGCTGACCCGCGCCACACCGGAAGGCGCGCGTGACTACCTGGTTCCCAGCCGCAACTACCCGGGGTCTTTCTACGCGCTGCCGCAGAGTCCGCAGCTGTTCAAACAGTTGCTGATGATGGGGGGGCTGGACCGCTACTATCAGGTGGTTCGCTGTTTTCGCGATGAGGATCTGCGTGCCGACCGTCAACCGGAATTTACCCAGCTCGACGTGGAGACCTCGTTCATGGACGAGGTCTCCATCACCGGCCTGATGGAGGATATGGTCAGATCGCTATTTCGCGAGGTGCTCGATGTTGAGCTGGTGGACCCGTTTCCGCGTATGCCCTATGGCGAGGCGCTGGCGCGTTTTGGATCCGACAAGCCGGACCTGCGTATCCCACTGGAACTGGTGGAAGTCTCGGATCTGATGCAGGCGGTGGAGTTCAAGGTATTTGCCGGTCCCGCCCATGATCCGGGTGGCAGGGTGGCAGTGCTGCCGGTTCCGGGTGGCAGCCGGCTGACCCGCAAGGAAATCGATAACTACACCGATCTGGTGGGGCGCTATGGTGCCCGCGGCCTCGCCTATATCAAGGTCAACGACGCTTCTGCCGGACGTGACGGATTGCAATCGCCTATCGTCAAGTTCCTGTCGGACGAGGTCCTGTCGGAGTTGCTGCAGCGCTGCGCTGCCGGAGATGGCGATCTGTTGTTCTTCGGTGCCGACAGCGCGCACGTGGTCAATGAGGCGATGGGCGCCTTGCGGGTTCGGCTGGGTGAGGATCTGGGTTTGATTTCCAGCCAATGGTCGCCCCTGTGGGTGGTGGATTTTCCGATGTTCGAGTGGGATGAGCGGGAGTCGCGCTGGACCGCGCTGCATCATCCGTTTACGGCGCCCGGCATAGACGATGCCGAGGCGCTCAAACAGCGACCGGGCGAGATGTTGTCCAGAGCCTACGACATGGTTCTCAACGGCACCGAAATCGGTGGTGGCTCGGTGCGTATACACAATACCGAGATGCAGGAGGCGGTGTTTTCCTTGCTGGGCATCGACGAGGAGGAGGCTGAATCGAAGTTCGGGTTTCTGCTCAAAGCATTGCGTTACGGTTGCCCGCCCCACGGTGGCATTGCATTCGGTCTCGACCGGCTGGTGATGCTGATGACCGGCGCAAAGTCGATCCGCGATGTCATGGCCTTCCCCAAAACCCAGACCGCGCAATGTCTGCTGACCTCAGCGCCGGCCCCGGTTCAGGAGCAGCAGTTGCGCGAACTCAATATCCGCTTGCGGCGCACGCCATAGGAACTCAATCGTGAGGGGATGACGCAGATATCATTCCGGGTGGCTGCATTGCCCGATACGAACGCCATCGCCCGGAACGGACCCTCCTTTGTCACCTTGTCGAACAATACTACCCCGCGCTGCTGCTCGTTGGGCGACAGAAGCATCGCCCCTGCCGCTGACGGCCCCCCAATGCACTACCCGCACCCACATTGCCCCGATATACAGTTCCACTCCGGTCAGGGGTCGTGCTGCGAGATGCCGATCTTCCGAATACCGGTCTGTACCAGAAATGTATCACTCAGGATGTCCCCAACTTGCCCAAACAGGCAACATGCCCATACAATACCGGCATGTTGCCTGTTTGGGGGAGTGTAACACTATGATTCAGCCACGATCAGTGGCCGAGCGCCTGGGGGGCGAGGAAGCCCTCGGACAGGGGGTCCGCTCCGAGCTCGACCTCGTTGAGGTGGTGCGGCTGGGCTTCTGGCCGGCAGTAATCGATGAGCTCTTTGATGGCGGCGTATTGACAAAGTCCGATATGGAGCATCTGGTGATGCCACGCCGCACACTGAATCATCGGATCAAGAAGGGCCAGAGGTTGACGCGAGAAGAGTCCGATCGGGTCGCACGCGTAGCCCGCATCGTCGCGATGGCAGAGGAGACCTTTGGCAATCTCGACAAGGCATCCAGTTGGCTACATAGACCTAAACGGAGTTTTGGTGGCCAGACGCCGATCGATCTATTGGATACCGAAGAAGGCGCTCGCGTGGTTGAGGATCGGCTGTTTCGGATCGCGCACGGCCTGGCGGCGTGAGGGTTTGGCGTGTCTGTCGGGAGCCCTTTGCGAGTCTGGACGGAACGGGGGCGCAGCGCAAAGGTGGTCGTTGGAATTCGCCCGGTCGGGCAGTGGTTTATGCATCCTGGCATTTGTCCTTGGCGATACTGGAAGTACTGGTTCATCTGGAGATAGATGTCGACGAGTTGCCCGATGACTACGTGAGCGTTGAGATCGATGTACCAGCCGGTCTGAAAGCGCACGTCCTGAATGCCGACATCGACATCTACAACACCACTGAAACACGGTCTCAAGGTGATCAATGGTTAACATCCATGCGAACCGGGGTATTGGATGTCCCTTCTAGCGTGGTACCGCGAGAACGGAATGCATGCCTGAATCCCGCTCACGCTGATTTCCAAGCTATCGAGATCGTGGAAATCGCGCCGTTTCGGTTCGATCCGAGACTATTTGCTTTTGGGTAGTCGAGTTGCCAAAGGCAGGTACGCGGTCTTCCTCTACAGTTCCTGGATTTCCCGATCCGGGCACGCCCAAATGAGCGAACTGCGTATCCAGGATCAAGTGTTGTAACACGAGCGGCTGTGACTCTCATGGCAATTGCCCCGATTTCGAGACTACGATTCTTCCGGTCCCGGCTTGGGACCGCGGCCCGTACTCCGGTGTCTGACGAATTCCAATGGCTGTACCGAGCCACTGATCAGTTCATCGGAGCGATCGGTGGTTTCGCCGTAGCGTTGCAGCGCGGGCGGACCGAGACCCTCGTACAGCGAGTCGAGAAGGGCGTTGACGGCCTTGTTGTGGCGATCGACCCGCGGCAGTTGTCGTTTGATCGCCGCGAACCAACCCAGGCCTCACCGGGCACGGTGAAACCTTGCTACCCCAGCTTCAGCCGCAGTAAACGGTCACGCAGAAGGGTGCTGCATCTCGCTTCCGCGTAGGGGCCTGGCGCGGTTCGTACTTGGTCAACTACTCCTTGTCATGCATTTGTTTAATGGTCTCGGCCATTTCAAGCTCCGCTGCTTCGTCGATTTCGAGATCGGATTCATCAGTGACACCGGCGCCAGGGTCATTGAAAACAGTGATATCCATTTTGGATTCACTCTTGGCAACGATGACAGACACGACCGCGTCACCGGATACGTTCACCGCAGTACGAATCATATCCAGCAGCCGATCGACGCCCAAGATCAAGCCGATGCCCTCAATGGGCAGGCCCACTTGGGTGAAGACCATGGAGAGCATGATCAAGCCTACACCAGGGACACCGGCGGTACCGACAGAGGCAAGTACCGACATCAGGATAACCGTCAGGTATCCGAGTAGGCCCAGTTCCACATTGTAGACGTTGGCGATAAAGACCGTTGCAACGCCCTGCATGATTGCCGTACCGTCCATATTGATGGTGGCTCCGAAGGGTACGGTGAACGAAGCAACTGAGTTGTCTACGCCCATACGTTCGGTAACCGTTCGCAAGGTAACGGGAATGGTTGCATTGGAGCTTGCGGTACTGAATCCAAACACCTGCACATTGCGAATTTTCCTGAGGAATACGGCTGGGCTCAATCCGGAAAGCACCTTGAACAGGACCATCAATGTCACGAACAGATGTATCATCAGGGCGCTAACCAGCACCAGCACATAGCCAAGCAAATGACCGAGCAAGTCGAGGCCAAGTTCGGCTATGGATCGGGCGATCAGGCAAAAGACGGCATAGGGGGCGATGCTCATGATGATATTCACCATCTTCATCATGACTTCATTGCCAACCTCGATTCCCTGGATCAGGTCTTGTGCCTTCTTTCCGACCATCAGGATACTGATGCCCAGTAAAATGGCGAAGAAAATGATTTGCAGCATCTCGCTGGAGGCGAGCGCCTGAATTGGGTTGGTCGGTATGATATTGATCAATACATCGGTCAGCGGCGGCGCATTCTTACCGGTAAAGGTAGCGGTTGTTTCCGCATTCATCCCTTTCCCCGGTTCCACGATGACGGCAATGGCAATCGCCGAGGCTATGGCGACCGCCGTGGTGAGCATGTAGAGGGCAAATGACTTGCCTCCCACCCGCCCCAATGTGCTGAGGTTGCCTATGCCGCAAACACCGGTAATCAGTGACAGCAGGACCAGTGGGACGACCAGCATTTTCAGGGCGCTGACAAACATCTTGCCGACAATATAAAATGCCCCGTTGACAATGTACTCATTGACAAAGGATTCTGCGGCATTCATTCCACTCAGGTTGATTGCCAACCCGACGAGAATACCGGTGGTCATTCCAATCAACACCTTGAATGTCAGGCTCATTCCTTTGCCATTGTTGCTCATGTTCTATTCGCCCCCCGAAATATGTAAGTCCTTAGTATAAGTATCGTCTTTGGCATGAAAGCCCGGAGTTGCTTCATGGCGGATGTTCAGTCTTTGTTCCGACCTGCCCCCGCCATGAAAAGACTTCGCCGCCGATTCGCTCGGCACGAGCCCAAATGACCATCAGCCGCGTTGCAGCTTGTCCTGATGAGGAGGAACAGGTCGTTCTATCCACCCCGAGCACCTATGTAAGGAATACTAGTTTACGTAGGGAGGGTCCGCAAGATACCTTCGGGGGCTGGGTCTCAACGATCCTCGCGTTTTATGGTTCGTCTCACAAACACGTACACGATGAGAGCAGCCGAGAATTGAAGAGCATGAGTCACATCAGGTCAAGCCAACCAGGTATCCAGGAGGCGACACATGCTCATCGAAAGTCCGGTCAAAAGCATCTATGAATCTTCCGGCACTGGCTTGCTGCCGCGGCCTTTACTCCGGTGTCTGACGAATTTCAGTGGCTGTACCGAGCCACTGATCAGCTCATCGGAGCGATCGGTGGTTTCACCGTAGCGTTGCAGCGCCGGCGGACCGAGCCCCTCGTACAGCGATTCGAGACGGGCGTTGACGGCCTTGTTGTGACGCTCGAACAGGCTGTTTCCCTGGGCGTCGTTGTCGACGATAAAGGGGCCCAGGCGTTCGACCTCGAACACCCACAAGGCTTGCGCGAGACCCAGTTCCTCGAGCCACACGGCGTCGATCACACGTTTGATGCCACGACCCAGCAGGGCCCCGGTGCCGTAACCGACCGTGGTTAGGTACACCGCCTGGCGAGGCACGAATACCTCTTTGTAGACCGACTCCGGCATGCCGCCCTTGCCGATGATGACGCGTGCGCCGGAGCTGTCGAACCACTCCGGCATCCAGCGCCGGAACCGAAAGCTGGCAGTGGCGGTGACCGCGCTCACCTCAAAACTGCCATCATCATTGCGCCTGGCCGCTGGTGAACAATGGAAGTTGACGTTGGAGATGGTGCGCAGATCCAGTGGCAGCGCGACACCATCATCGATGACCCGCTTGTAGACGCTCTCGCGCGCGGTGTAGATAGTGCCCGACAAATAGACGACATCGCCCTGCTCCAGTCCGGCGATCGCCTCGGGACTGACCGGCGTGTGCAAGTGGAGTTTGCGCATCGGCGTTGTGTTCACTCGATACCCTCCCTGCGGTAGTAGGGCGTAAACCACTGCGGGTCGTCGCGGAATTCGACCCGGCCGTCACCGTGAATGCGGGCGCAGGCACGCCGCGACGACAGGCAAAAACAGTGCACGCTCATGGGCATGCCGCCGGTATGCGTATAGCCTACCTCGATATGGCAATCGACCACCGTGGACTTGCCGGGGAACCCCATCGGGCCCAGACCGGTACGGTTGCCAAGGTCGCACAGCTCTTGTTCCAGGGCAGCGATCTCGGGGTCCGGGTTGGCGTCACCGCACACCCGCAGACAAGCCGCCTCCTTGCCCAGGCGCATGCTGGTGTCCTTGTTTCCGCCCAGACCGATACCGACGATGGCCGGCTGGCAGGCCAGCCCGCGGCGACCGAAAGCAATCATGGTGTCGAGAAAGAATCGTTTGATGCCGGGGATGCCGTCACCGGGAAACAGCATCCGGTAGTCGGTCCCGAACAGCCCGCCTTTGTGCACATTGATCAGATCCAGCCAGTTGCCGCCCGGCTCGAAGGCGTACTGCACTTCGGGGGCGTGGATGCCGACATTGTTGTCATGGTCTTTTCGGGACAGGGGGTGAACCCGGTTGGGTCGCAGCGGAATGTCATGGGTGGCGCTGGCCGTGGCGCGGCGCAGCGCCCGCTCCAGTGCGACAAAGCCGTTCTCGATGCGCGCCTCGTTACCGGCCTTGACGTAAAAACGCGGCAACCCGGTATCGGCGCACATGGGTCGCTGGTCCTGCTCTGCCGCCTGCCAGTTCTCGAGCATGGTGTCGAGCACGAAACCGGAAAGCCCCTGTTCGCTGGCCGCCAGCTTCTCTATTGCGCCGCGATAGTCAGGCGGTATGTTGATGCTGGCACGGCGCATCAGCTCCACAGCGGTTTCCTGGATCAATTTCTCAGGGATATCGGCTGCCGGATTCATAGCTCGTTTTCCTGGTTTCGACGGCCTCAGGCGATTGGCGGTAACTTTGTTGACAGAAATCGCCTCAGGCCTCTTCCTCGATCAGGGACTGACCGGGCTGCACGCGGGTGAATTCTACCGGAATCGACGCTACGGTCAGCTTGCCAGCCTCCAGATGCACCCGGGTATGGGTGGTGCGGTGCAGATCACCGGTGTCCGGGAAATCGTCGCGATAGTGCGCGCCCCGGGAATTCTCCCGTGCCATGGCGGCCGCAATGATCGATTTGCTGACCAGCAACTGTGAGTTCACGTTGAGCCACTCGTGCCAGCTTATGTTGAAGGCTTTGCCGTGATCGGCAATCCCCGTCCTGGCCAGTTTGCGTTCGATCTCCACCACCGCTTCCATGGCTCTTTCCAGACTCTCGGCATTGCGCACGATCCCGGCGTCTTCCCACATCACATCCTGCAGTTGCCGACGGAGCGCTGAAAGGTCGCCTGGCGGAGCATCGAATGGTGCCTGGCAAAGAGCACGGGCAGCGTCGAGCGCGGAGGGGTCGGGGGTATGGAACTGGCCATTTGCGCTGATCCAGGTCGCCATTCGTTCCCCGGCGATGCCGCCGTAAACGGTGGAATTGGCGACCCCGTTGCCGCCCAGCCGGTTGGCGCCATGGACACCGCCGGCGTCTTCGCCCGCGCAATACAGGCCCGGCAGCGCGGTCTCGCAGTCCACCGTTATTTCCACGCCACCCATCAGATAGTGGGAGGTCGGCACCACCTCGACCCGGCCGGCCGCCAGATCGGCGCCGACGTCGGCACAGCGTTTGACCATGCCCCGAAACTGGCGGCGCACATTGTCGGCTCCCAGGTGCCCCATGCTGATATAGACACCCCCCTGGGGGCTGACCCTACCTTCTCGCATCTCCCGGAAAATCGACCGCGACACGACATCCCGCGTGGCCCGTTCACCGCGTTGGTCGTAGCGCTGCATGAATCTCTCGCCATCACCATTGAGCAGGTAGCCACCCGAGCCGCGCAGGCCTTCTTCCAGCACCGTGCCGGTCAACCGCGTGTCGGCACCTGCCAGCAGCCCGGTGGGATGAAATTGCACCATCTCCAGGTCGCGCAGCGGCAGGCCCGCGCGCAGCGCCATGGCCAGCCCGTCGCATGACTTGTCACCGGACGGTGTGTGGTAGCGATACATGGTTGGCCCGCCGCCGGTCGCCAGCAGTATCGAGCGCGCCTCGACCAGCCGCAATGAACCGTCACGGATATCGATCATCAGTACCGCGGCAATGCGGTTGCCATCTGCCGCCGGAATCAGTTGCACCGCGCGATGCTCTTCCAGACGCCGTATCGGACGCGCCCATACCTGCTCCGACAGGCGATTGATGATCTCGATACCGGTCAGGTCACCCTTGTGGATGGTGCGGTCGAAAGTCTGGCCTGCGAATGGTTTGCCGTGCAGGGTGCCGTCAGGGTTGCGGTCGAAGAAGCAACCGTAGCGGTTCTCCAGTTCCAGCACCCGTTGTGGGGCCACCGATACCAGTTGCCAGGCCAGTTCCTGGTTGGGAATCCAATAGCCGCCACGGATGGTGTCCATGAAGTGACGCTCCAGCGAGTCTCCTGGATTGAGTGCCACGTTGTAGCCGCCCTGGACCATACGGGTGCAGCCACATTTTCCCAGCAGTCCCTTGACCGCGATGGTGATATCCAGGTCCGGCCCGGTGCGGTGAGCATGCAATGCCGCCAGCAGACCGGCACCACCGGCGCCGAGGATGAGAATGTCGGTGCGCAGGCGGGTCATGGACTCGTACACGGTTCAGAATGCCCGCAACAGAAACAACAGCGCGGCTGCGAAAGCGACGCCGCCGGCGACGCTGGCCATGGTCTTCTGCCACGCTCCCCAGGACACCAGCTCGATCAGCAGGATGCGTAACCCGCCGAGCAGATGGAACGTCAACAGTATCACCAGCACCGACTCACCGATTTTGACCATGGGATTGGCGGTCCAACTCAATACCTGGTCCAGTTGCTCTGCGCCCCGCAGAGCCTGGCTCAAAACCAGGAAATGCAAGGGCAGGAACAGCGCCAGCAGTACTCCCGACAGACGCTGCAGGCGGGCTGCCAGGTATTCGACCCGGTAGGCGTCGGGCTTCATGTCACCACACCGGCCACTGCCAGCATGCCGAGTCCGCCCAGCGTCAGCCCGAACAGCACGGTGCCGAGGTCGAGGGTGCGGCCCGACCATGACAGATGCTCACGCGCCGCGGTGCGCAGCCCAATCGCTCCGTGGATCGAGGCTGCCAGCACGAAGCTGGCGTAAAACGCAGCCCAGGCCATGCTGCCGCGGGTGCGGCCGAGAATCTCCGTGGCACTCAGACCATCCTGGATGACCCAGATCATGGTGATCAGGTGGACACTGACGAAGACCGCCAGCAGGATCGCCGTGAGACGCTGCAACAGCCACAGTCGAACTTCCAGGTGCTGCACTAGCCTGTATTTCCCATCAGAGGCGCCCTTTGAGCACCGCCGCGGCGACGCTTTTCTTCAATCCGGCGATAGAGGCGGCTGGATTCAGTTCCATCGGACAGCGCGCCGAACACTGATGGTTGCTGTGACAGTTGTGGCAGCCGCCATCAACGGCGATCGCCCGCAATCGTTGCTGATCGCCCTGGTCCCGGTCATCGTTGGTCAGTGTCCAGGCGCGATTGAGCGCAGCCGGACCCAGGTAGGAGGGCATTGCCGCCACCACATCGCAAGCGGAGTGGCAGCAACCGCAGTTGATACATTCGATTGCTGCATCCACCCGTTGTCTGCGTGGTGCATTCGGCGGGATGGGCGCGAACGACGATGCCGGCTCGGGGCCGGGTTCGAATATCCCGCGGGCATCCTGCCATGTGCGAATAAATGGCTGCATGTCGCAAACCAGATCCTTGATGATCGGCAGGTTCGCCAGCGGCGCCAGCGTCAGCCGTCCGCCGGCGACCACCGATGTCACCAGGGTTCGACAGGCCCAGCCGGCGCGGTCGTTGATACGCACGGCACAGGAACCGCACATGCCGACCCGGCAGGCGAAACGGTAGGACAAGGTGGTATCGACATGCCGCTGCAGATCGGTAAGCAGATCCAGCACCGTTTGCGATGTCAGCAACGGCACCTGATAGTCACGGTATTCCCCGTCGGACCCGCCGCGCCAGATCTGAACAGTCACTTGCTTGGAAGCTGGCATCGGTATTGTGGCGGCCTGACCCAAGGGATGCAGAACAGTCTATCTGTCTGGTGACATGAATAAAATCGAATAATCGTGAACGATATCTTGAGGAATTCTCAAGCTATACCCACGGCATGCCGGTTTTCGGTTTTGGTTGACAGAAATCGCCTCAGGCGTCGTTGTTTCCCAGTACCTGCTGTTTGCGCCTGCGCGCGAAGTCCAGCAACCTCTGTATGGGTCGCCGGGCGCGCTCGGCGATGTCGGCATCGACATGGATTTCGTTGGCGCCGGTTTCCAGAACCCTGGCCAGTTTGCGCAATCCGTTCATCGCCATCCAAGGGCAATGAGCGCAGCTCACGCAAGTGGCGCCGCGGCCACCGGTAGGCGCCTCCATCAGGATCTTGCCGGGGGCGGACTCACGCATCTTGTGGAAGATGCCGTTGTCGGTGGCGACGATGAAACGCTGTGCCGACAACTCGCTGACGGCCGCGATCAGTTGGGTGGTGGAACCGACCACGTCGGCCTGTGCGATCACGTCGGTGGGCGATTCCGGGTGCACCAATACCCGTGCATCGGGATAACGGCTCCGCAGTTCCCGCAGTCCCTCAGCCTGAAAAGCCTCGTGAACCACGCAGGCACCATCCCACATCAACATGTCCGCACCGGTCTGCGCGCGGATATACTGTCCCAGGTGACGGTCCGGCGCCCACAGGATTTTCTCGCCGGCTTCCCTGAGGTGGCGCGCCACGTCGAGCCCGATGCTGGAAGTGACCATCCAGTCGGCCCGGGCCTTGACCGCCGCGCTGGTGTTGGCATAGACCACCACTGTGCGATCGGGATGCTGGTCGCAGAATTCGCTGAATTCATCCGCGGGGCAGCCAATATCCAGCGAGCATTCGGCGTTCAAGTCCGGCATCAGTACCCGTTTTTCAGGGTTGAGGATCTTGGCGGTTTCACCCATGAAGCGCACCCCGGCCACCACCAGTGTGCTGGCGCTGGATTCGTTGCCAAATCGCGCCATGTCCAGTGAGTCGGATACATAGCCGCCGGTATCGTCCGCCAGCTCCTGCAGGGCGGCGTCGGTGTAGTAGTGGGCCACCAGTGTGGCGTTCTGCTTATCGAGCAATACACGAATACGGTCGACGAGCTGTTTACGCTCGTCGTCGTCCAGCTGCTCGGGTTCCACCTCTGGCACCTGCTCGGGCGTGAGCAGGTGAGATTTGGTCGCGTTCATACCACAGCCTCCGCGGGTGCCGGTAACGCACCCCCGTATGATATACCGGTCGCGCATAAATTTCGGCGGCCCGGTGTTCTGATAATGACGCCGCCTGATGCCGAGGTTGGGGCGAGGCTCAGGATAGTGTCAACAGTGCCTGACGAAATGTTAATATTTCG
>CBDVAK010000086.1:0-12203 GCA_965371945.1 uncultured Candidatus Competibacteraceae bacterium | reverse complement strand
TCCCTGTAGGCTTGCCGGCGGCTTGCCGCGCTACGCAATCCTGCTTCGCTAGCAAGGCCTGGGTTTGCCATCCCTGGCCAACCCGCTCGGCGGCATGCGCCTCACCCCTGCCGCCGGACACCCCGGGATCGCACCACCCGCACCCACCTCACGCTTTGCCGCCCGCACCCACCTTGCGCTCTGCCAATCGGACCCACGTCAAACGGGTATTGCCGGTGGGTGGGCGAGGCGGAACCGAAGTCCGGACGCTCGCTCGCGTTGGGTCGCGCAAGCCTTGACCAGAACTGTCTCGGAGCTGGCGATGGTGAGTGAACGGGCGGCGCGGGTCACCCCCGTGTAGATCAGTTCTCTGGATACCAGTGGCTGCGGCTGGTCGGGCAGCACCATCAGCACTTCCCCGAACTCCGATCCCTGACTCTTGTGCACGGTAATGGCCCATGCTGGCTGCCAGGCTGGCAGTTGCGCGATCACCAGGGCACGGGTGGCGCCAGCGGTCTGCGGGAAGTGAGCCAGTATGCTGCCATCCTGGTACCAGAGCAGGCCGGTATCACCATTGAACAGCCCGACTTCGTAGTCGTTTCGGGTAATAAGTACCGGTTGGCCATGCAGCTTGTCCGGACCCATCAATCCAGCATCTCCGAGCCGGGCCTCGACCAGCAAATTGAACGCATTCACTCCGAAAGGGCCGTTGCGGGTTGCGCACAGGACCTGGACATCGCTGAAACGACCGAGGGCCTGCTCAACCGTGTCGGATTCCAGGCAGCTCTGGTATCGATCCAGCGCCCAACGCAACGCTTGTTCCGGCAGGCTGTCGGTGCTTACATTGATCCAGTGCAGATCAGCGGACTGGCGAAATAGTGTGCGCAGGTGGGCACTGGTGGGTGGCGTGGTCGGATCGTTGATGGTGTCCGCCAATCGGGCGATGCCGCTGTCATCGGCAAACCGGTAGCTGTGTTTGAGTTCGATGATGCAGCCAGCCAGCGGGGCCGCGTCCACGGCAGCGTTGATTGCGCCTTCAGACACTGCATGCACTCGCAGCAGTTGCGCGAGCAGTTGCGGCGGGAGTCGGCTTGCGTCGCTGTCGCCATATATGTCCGCGAGTACGCTGCCCGCCTCTACGGATGACAGCTGATGTCGGTCACCGAGCAGGATCAAGCGGCAATCTTGCGGCATCGCATCGATCAGTCGTGCCATCAGCGTGAGGTCGACCATCGAGGCTTCGTCGACGATCACTGCATCCAGATGTAGCGGGTTGTGTCGGTGGTAGCGGTACCTGCCATCGCCGCTCGCGCCGAGCAGCCTGTGTATGGTTTGGGCCTCGGGCACAAGTTTATCCAGCCACACAGCGTCGTGGCTGAGGTCCGCTATCCGCATCCGCAGCGACTCGCTGAGACGGGTAGCGGCCTTGCCTGTCGGCGCCACCAGCGCAACGAATTGATTGGGTGCTTGCTCGTACAACAACGTGAGGAGCGCCGCCACCGTGGCGGTCTTGCCGCTACCGGGGCCGCCCGAGATCACAGTGAATGTACCAATCACCGCCATCGCGGCCGCCAGACGCTGCCAGTCGATCTTCGATGAAGAGTGCGGTGCGGGTCCGAACAGACGGGACAGGCCAGCTCGCAACAGTTGCTCATCGACCTCCGGGGTGGATCGTGCCAGTGTCAGCAAATGCTCCGCAATTGATTGCTCGAATGCCCGGTAGCGCGCCAGGTAGAGACAATCGTGTTCGATGATCAGTGGCCGATAGTCGTCACCCTGACCCACCCAGTCGCAGTCGAGCAAGGCGCGGCGCCATACATCCAGAGGTGGCGCGGTCAGTACCGGAATATCCGCCAGCGATGGTTGCAGATCGGGGCGCTCGGGGATGAACAGCGGTTGCCCGGCATAGCGTTTCAGCGGTACGCAAACGTCACCATTGCCGCTACGCCAGCTCACCAGACAGGCGGTCAGGGTGACCAGATCACGGTCCCCCGAGGCTTTCTCGCCGACCAGCGCGGCAAAGTGGTAGTCGATGGGCCTGATGATGCCCGCGCCAATCAGTTTGCGTAACTCAGTGAGCATTCCGGGCCCCCGCACCGAACACTGCATCCAGTTCCGCCACGATTTCCAGGTCGGGCCTGCAGCGGTAGACTCCGGTGTTGCCGCTGCCATCCATGCCTCTCAGAAACAGGTAGAAAACACCACCGAAATGGCGCTTGTACTGGTACCCGGGCAGCCGTGTTGCCAGATACCGGTGCAATGCCAGCGTGTAGATCAGGTATTGCAGGTCGTAGAGGTGATGGTGCATGGCGCTCAGCAGTTGCGGGTACCGGTAGTCGCTGGCCCGGTTGCCGAGGTGATTGGATTTGTAGTCCGCCAGGTAGTACCGCCCGTCGTGCTCGAATACCAGGTCGATCTGGCCTGTCAACATCCCCTCCATACTGGAAAACGCGAGTTGCGGGACCTCGGCATCGCGGTACTTGCGCAGCAGTTGTTCGATATGCCGGCGTTGGAACGCCGCGCATGAGAACCAGAACCCCATTTCAGCCCTGCAGTGTCCGCGAGCGATGGCGTCCAACCTCAGACCGCTGTCATCCAGCGGCGTTCGTAGTATGCGTTGCAACCAGGCGAGCAGCTCCTGGCGCCAGTTCTCGCCTATGCCATAGCGTGGCATGAGTCTGTCAAGATGAGGCTCCAGGGTCGTCGGCTCGAATGCACCGGGCTCGATCTGCTCGAGCACAGCGTGCAGAAAGTTACCGGCGTGTGCGCCACGCGGAAACGCGAACACGCCCTGTGCGGCGATTTCCGGTTCCAGGTCGGAGGACACATTGTCGTGGTCGACCGGGTTGTGTACTCCGCGAGTCAGACCGGTATAGCTCGAAACCCGCCAAAGCGTGTCGATGGCGCCCTCAAAAGCCTGCGCTTGAAGTCCGGCCGGTGTTTCGGCAATGATGGCTTGGCGGGCCTGCTCAGGCTCAGGCAACGACCGCACGGCGATGGCGCCGTCCGATACCCGGGCGACGTCTTCCAGGTCCGAGCGCACATCGGCGTCCCGCATCCCCAGCATCGCGTTCAACGGCTCTTGTTCCAACTGTTGTGGGTCGGCCCGCGAGTGCAGCAGCCATGCCAGCGCAGAGTGGCTGGCTCCCCCTTTGTGGCCGATATGCCCCCAGACCACGAAGTTGCGTCTTTGGGCACGGGTGAGCGCGACGTACAGCAGCCTCACATCCTCGGCCAGTCTTTCGCGGTCGGCACGTACCTGGCCGCTACCGGCAAGATCCAGCACCAGTGCGTCGCTATCGTCGTGGTACAGGCACTCACCGTCCCCGACCGGCTTGCAGTGCCACAGAAAAGGCAGATACACGACCGGGTACTGCAACCCCTTGCTGCGATGCAAAGTGACGATCTGTACCAACGACTCGTCACTCTCGAGACGGAGCTTGGCGGCGTCCCCGGTGTCACCGAGCAACAGTCGCTCCCGGTACCAGCTCAGCAGATCATCCATGCTGTGATGTTGCAGGCTGACCGACTGCAGCAGTTCGCCGAGTTGCAGCAGATTGGTGAGGGCGCGCTCGCCATCGGGCTGCCGGACCAGTCGCTGCGGGATCTCCAGATGCTGTAAAAGGTTCTGAAACATCCCCATGAACCCCTGGGTCAACCAAATTTGGTGCAGGTCCGCAAAGGTCTGCATGATCGGGTTCCAGAAGCCGTCCTGGTGGAAACTCTGGTACAGGGATAGTGAGGTTTCGTTCAACAAAGGCACTGCCATGGCACTGCGCAGCGCAGAGCGGTTGCCAGGATCGGCCACCGCGGTCAGCAGTTGGTCGAGGTCCCGGGCCTCAGTGCTTTGAAACACGTCCTCACTGCCGATGTAGGCGCTGCCCAGACCCACCGCGCGCAGCGCGTCCCGTACCAGTCTTGCCTGGTGGTGGGTGCCGACCAGCACGGCCACGTCACGCGCCGGCACGGGGCCGTGATCCTGATCCGCCTGACGACCCCCCGGTCGCAGCAGCGCACTGATGTGGCTGGCCACCGCCCGTGCCGCGCGCTCGTATGCCACTTGTTTGGCAAGCGCTTTGGACTGGCTCTTGTCGTCTTCAGGTCGTTCCAGCAGCCAAAACTCCAGGGCACCGGGTTCACCGGACTGGCCTGGCATCTGCGAGTTCTGTTCAGGGGTGTGTGCGGGGATGAACGGGATGTCGCGTTCATAGATGAACGCGGCGTCGCGCCTCTGAAACAGCGTATTGACGGCGTGGACCAGTGTGGCGGTCGAACGCCAGTTGGTATCGAGTGTGTAGCGGTGCCGCGCAGGGATGTGGCGGCGGGCGTGGATGTAGGTAAAGATGTCTGCGCCACGAAACCCGTAGATCGCCTGCTTGGGGTCGCCGATCATGGTCAGCGCGCTCGCACTCGAGTGCGCGTAGATGAGGTTGAAGATCTGATACTGCAACGGGTCGGTATCCTGGAATTCGTCCACCAGGGCTAGTGGGTAGCGCTGCCGCAACCGGTCGGACAACAATTTGCCCCGGTCACCGGACAAGGCCTCGAACAGCAGCGTCAGCAGATCGTCGGCGGTCACCACGCCACGTTGCCGTTTGCGCAGCGTATAGGAGTCACGCACTTTTTCGATGGCATCGCGCAGTTGCTGGCGCTGGAACCGGTCCGCGAGCAGTTGCAGATCCTGCTGCTGATCCGCCAGGGTCTGCGCCAGCGCAAAGAAAGGATGCGCCGGCAGTGTCCGCCCCTTCTTGCAGCGTTGGGAGAGCGTGCTCAGAGTCAACCGCTGGTCGATTTCGCATCCTGCCGCGTTGCTGTCGACGAACGCCTGCCAGGTTGTGGGCAGTCGGTCGAACCATTTGTCGCTGTAGGTTTGCCGGTTGAGCGCGTCCCGGTGTCTCAGCAACCATTCATGCACGGTTTCGCCCTGATCGAACCACGCCTCGATCAGCTGGCTACGGCAGTCGTTCAAATTGCCCACAGCCGCTTCCAGATCGCCGTCGTCGATATCTTCAGACCCGGTATCGATGAGTAGCTGCCGCGACAGATAGGGACGAATGGCAGCCAGCAATTGGTCCGGCGTGGTCCATTTTTGTGTCACCGCTGACATGGCGGCGGTGGTCAACGGATAGAATTGGGTTCGCCAGTAGTCGTGCACGGTCTCCAGCAGCAATTGTTGCTCGTCGGTGACGAACTCGACCTCATATTGCATACCGCTGTAGAAGGCGAATTCACCCAATGCGCGTTGACAGAAGCCATGGATGGTGTAGATAGCCGCCTCGTCCATGGCGACCACTGCGCCCCGCAGCCGTTGTTCGGCGCTCTCCGGCGTGAGCGCCAGATGCGCGAGCATGGCGGCGAGATCGGGGTCGGACCAGCGCTCGTCGCGAACCGCAAGGTGGGCCTGTTGCAGACGACGGCGGATGCGGCCACGCAGCTCATCGGTAGCCGCGTTGGTGAAGGTGACCACCAGGATCTGTTCGACTGGCGCACCCTGCAGTACCCGTTTCAGATAGAGGTTGGTGAGCGCATGGGTCTTGCCGGTACCGGCACTGGCCTCGACAAGTTGGTGGCCGCTGAACTCGAAACGGGTCGAATCCAGTGTGCTCACGATTGCGCGGCCTCCGAGGAGGCCTGTACCGCGCTCAACACGGGTTCCAGTATCGTGCTGGCCAGTCGCTTAAATCCGGTTTGCGTCAAGGGGTCTTCGAAACTCCCGAATGCCCGCGCGATATAGGGATCCTCCGATTCGCGCGGAACCTGGCTGTTGAATGCGGGTTGCCACTGTTTTAGCGCCATCGAGAGCGGATCCTTGTGCTCGGAGTGCAGCGCCTGTACGTAGGCCAGTGCGGTGTCCGGGAAAAAGGCCAGCGGCTGTAGTAGCCCTTCACGCCGGAGCCGGCACAGTTCGGTCAGGTGCCCACGGGCCTGTTCGGCAGGCACTGGTTCGGAAAAATACAGATCGTCATCCAGTGTCATCCATCTGCTGCGACAGGGGCCAGGCAAATCATCCGTCAGGCTGAGGGCAAGATGCTGGATCCACAGGGAAATCCACTCTTGACCCCGCAGCCGTCCCACCCGGTGGCACACCAGACCGTGCTCGGTCAGGTAGTTTGGCAGCCAACCGACCACATGGGTCGGCGCACCATCGACTTCAAGCTTGATATCGACCTCCACAGCCATCGGTTCGCCCGCGCAGTCCGCCAGACGCTCCAGCAGCGGTTGCACCGATGAGCTCAGTGCGGCCACTGACAGCTCACCCATGGCGGCATGGGGCAGGGCGCCCTGCGCTCGCAGGTATGCACCTGCAGACGCCATATCCTGACCGCGGATTACCGAACGGACGACCTGCTCCCGGCACTGATAGCGCTGCAGTCCCGCCAGCGCAAAGGGTTCCTGATCCGCTGGTTGGTTATCTATCGTAGCCAGTGTTACCCCAAGACAGCGCTTGAAGAAGTACCGACAAGGGTGAGAGAAAAACCGTGTTAAATCAATGATATCAAGTCTTGTTTCGTTCGCTTCCGGTGCGCCCTCCGGGATCGGTTGCGGTGCGAAATGGTGGCGTTCGGCCGGTTGTTGGCGCTTGCGGCTGACATCGCACCAGAAAGTGCTGAAACCGGGCGTCGAGGTGCCGGCCACGAAATAGCGTGGGTTGAACGGCTGCAAAGCGTGGTGAGTGGTGATACCGGTGCTGACCCGACCTGCTTCCATGCGGTAGTTCTCATCGACGTAGTCGAGCAGCTCCCCCAACAGTACCGACGGTTGACGCTCAGCGTTGTCGCGTGCATCCCGGCCGATGTAACTGATACCCAGATGCTCCCGGGCCGACAATACGGCCTCCAGAAACAGATAGCGTTGGTCGTCCCGGTGTGAGCGATCGCCGCGTTGCGGACTGTGTGCCATCAGATCGAAGTCCGGGCGTTGCCCGCGGCGAGGAAATCCAGCTTCGCTCATACCCATCAGCCAGACCACCCGAAACGGTATGCTGCGCATAGGTTGTAATGCGCAGAATGTCACCGATCCGGCCAGATAACTGTTGCCACTGCGTGGCTGACCGAGATCCCTCAGCAGCCCATCGCGAAATACCTCGAGGCCGATCTCGTTGTGAAACCCGGCATTGGCGGCGGTTTCCACCAGGTCCGCGGTAGCGTCCCGGATCATCTGCACAACGGCCTCTTCATCCGCGTTTACCCGCAGCAGCGTGTCCAGCATTTCGTCGAGCAGTTGTTGCCACTGTCGCGGGGGCTTCGGAGTGCGCATGCGGTCGCGGAACGTCCGTAGCAGATCGAGCAGTTCCCACAGCGCGCCAAGTACTTCGGCATCCTGTGGTCCGACCCCGGCGACCGGGGCTATGCCGGCAAAAAGTCGTGGCTCATCATCCGGCAGTGCGTAGCCGGTGAGCAGCCGTTCGCGTCCAAAGGCCCAGGTATTCTGGTGGGTGGCGGGTGCGCCAACGCTGGTGGTTTTGTCCTCGGCGTCCAGCCCCCAGTTGACGCCTGCTTCCAGTAAGGCGTTGCGTATTCGCTCCAAGCCATCCGGATCGATACTGAAACGGTCGGCCAGCGCCGGGATTTCCAGCAAAGCCAGCACTTCACTACAACTAAACCGTGTCTCGGGCAGCGACAACAGCCGGGTTGTCAATATGATCAGCGGGTGCTCCTGCGAGGGGCTGCGATCGGCAATCGACCAGGGAACCCGGAACGGTTGCTGGCTACCGAACACCGCCTCGATGAAGGGTGCGTAAGTGTCGATGTCGGGCACCATGATCACTACATCGCGAGGCCGCAGTTGTGGATCACGGGAAAACAGCAACAGCAGTTGATCGAGCAGGATCTGACACTCGCGTAGCGCACCGTGGCATACATGTACCGAGATGCTGCGGTCGTCCTTGTCTATGGTGCCGGGATGCGTTTTGTCCCGGCCTGCACGCATGTGCAGAATATCGCTTTGCAGATGCTGCAATAGGCCCGCGTGCGGCTGTTCGGAGGGATCCAGAAATGCCTCGGCCTCGTGGTCGACGGTGTCGCTGTAGAGCCAGTGCAGAAAATCACGTCCCTGGGTTCCCATCGAAGCGAGCAGCGGATTGCCGCTCTCCAGCAGAGCGCCAGCGTGTACCCTGCTGGATTCGGGCAGCCGGCGCAGCACCCGGCTGCGTTGCTTTTCCGGCACCACATCCGCCCAATAGTATTGGCAGGGGTTGTGGAACAGGATATGAACCGGGATTTCCTCAGCCAGTGCCCGCAGAATCCGCAGGTAGACCGGCGGCAACGCACTGATTCCAAAGATCGATACGCGGCTGGGCAGCTTTTCCGGTGTGCGCCGCCCAGCCTGCCAGTCGGACAGAAACTGCTGCAGGGCGCTGACGCGATGCATCGGCACCTGCTTGGCCAAGGCCCGCCACAACCTGGCCTGCCAATGCTGTTGTTCACCGTTTTCCCAGCGACTGATCCATTCGGGCCGAAACACCAGATACTGGTCGATCACTTCCGCGATCTTTGCCGCCAGGTGCCAGCTTCGGGTGCCGCTGATATCGGTGGACAGATAGTGTTCCAGTTCCGGGTCATCGCGTAGATCCGGAAGAATCCCGAGGATGGCCCAGCGCAGGGTGTCGCGATCCAGTGGATCCCGATCAGGGATTCCCGCGCGTTGACCGGCAATGACCTGCCAGACGAATCGGGCCGGCAGGGGGAACACCATGTTGGCCGCGACACCGTTGCGTTCTGTGAGGTAGATTTGCAGCCAACGCGCCATTCCGGCTTGCTGGACGACAACCTGCTCAGTTTCGAACGGGGACTCCAACGGGTTCTGCAACAGGGTGGCGAGAAGATCGCCAAGCAACTCCATGCGATTGGAGTGATATACAGTCAGCATCGGCTGGTGGCCCGGGTCCGGATGGCTGTTCCCGGTACGACTATATCAACCCCGGTGCGTCTATGTGAGGCGCATTGTTGTGGATGCTATGCCGGGTGCGGGCCCCGCTCAGCGGCTTCGGGCGGGATGGGCCCCGGCTGGGATGCTCACCAATGGGCTGTCGGCCGGTGATGCGGTCCATCGCGACTGCGACACGGAGTGGGCTCCCCTGGAGGATATCGATATCAGGATCAGTGCAGCGAGGGCCGCCAGCCACCAGGGCGACAGTCTGCGTCTTGCGAGACGCGAGATGATCGTGTGCAATGCCTGCTCCTGACAACCTGTCCGGCTGCCGTGTCCTGCAGTTGGCAGAACCGGGTTCGGTTGTCAACATAGCAGATGTCGTGCCGTGAGCGGAGGCCCCGGTGAACCGAACGCGAAACCGACGCAGTGGGGGGCACAGGGTGGCAGCTATCGCGCTGCTGCTCGTGGCTGCCGTGTTGTTTCAGCAGGCCATCGCCGCGGAGGGCGACAACCCGGGAGTAACCGATGTTGCCCCGGACATATTTTCGGCAACCGTGGCCCGGGCTCGTGCGGGAGATCCGGTTGCCCAGTTTGCACTCGCCAACCTGTATGCAGGCGGTGAACAGGTCGATCAGGACTACCAGCAGGCCGGTTACTGGTATCGCCAGGCTGCCGAGCGGGGGTTTGCCAGTGCGCAGTATAATTTGGGCGTGCTTTACGATCGCGGCCTGGGTGTTGTCGCCGAACCGGCGGTGGCTGCTGAGTGGTACGCCAGGGCGGCCGCTCAAGGTCACCCGCGAGGCCAGCACAATCTGGCGATGTTGTATGCCTCGGGGCGTGGTCTGGCGGTGGATCAAGCCAGCGCCAGGGCATGGTTTCGCAGTGCCGCCGAGAGCGGTTTCGCAGACTCCCAGTACAATCTCGGGGTGTTGCTGGCTGCTGGTGAGGGCGGGGATCAGGATCTTGCCCAGGCGCGCGACTGGCTTCGCAAGGCCGCTGATCAAGGCGTTACCGAGGCGGCCGATCTGCTGACCAGATTGCCGGCCCCTGACCAGATTCCGGTGCCGGATCAGGGTGGGGAGGTGGTGGAATCTTCCGGCCGTAGCGAGACGGTGACCAGCGCTGCGGAAGATGATGACGGGGATGCCGGGACAGCTGATCCGGCTCAGCGCCGTGTCGGCGACTGGTGGATACAGTTGATCGCGCTGCGGAGTCGTGCGGATATTCTCGATTACTGGACCCGGTTGCAGCGACAGCATCCGGACTTGCTGGGATCGCTGGAGGCCTTGACTCCCGCAATCAACCAACGCGCAAGCCGACCGCTGTTTCGCTTGCTGGCGGGTACTTTTGTCAGCGAACGCGGAGCGGGTGAGGTCTGTACCGAGCTGAAGTCGCGTGATCGCCAGGTACAGTGCTTCCCTGCGAAGTCGGCACGCTGACCGGCTTGCAAGTGATCGAGTTGGCCGGCCCGCACCGGGGATTCCGGTGCGGGCTTTGGGCTACTGCTTTCTGGGTGGAATCAGGCCTTCCTTGCTCAAGTGATCGTGTAGGGAGATCGGTTCGAGTTTGGAAAGGTCCTTGGCCAGCTCGGTGACCCGGGTGTCCCCCAGATGGCCGTTCAATGCCTGTCTCAACAGTGGCAACTGGCGCTGGATACTGCACAGCACCAGATTGTCGGCTTCATGCTCATGGGCAAAGCGTGCTGCCCGCTCCGCGACGACCTGCACGAATCTGCGCTCATACTCGGCTTGGTGACTGTCACGATGATCGTCGTATACGTGTGACTGAGCTTGGCTTTTGCCACGATTCTTGCCTGGTTTCTCAGTCCACAGGTCACGGGCGTGTTGCTTGAGTTCCGGGTCCGATATCTCGGCTTGTTCGATCAGCCTGGGACCGGACTCCAGTTCCGGAATCTGCGGGCGCTTCAAGGTGAAGAACCGGGCCCGCGAGCCGTTGGCGACGACAACGCAGTATTTCATAGGCCATGCTCCCTGGTAATGGGATGGGAATCTGGTGACTGCCGACCGACGTTGTCGGGGCATCCCAGTTTGATGGCGTAACCAGGCCCGGTTTCCGCTGTATCGAGTGAGTTTTCTTTGGGTCCGGCACCATGATCACGCTGCTGAGGGGATTGGGGCAAGCAAATGGCTTCCCTGTACTCAGTCTAGCGGATTTCGCACAAATCGCATGCTGCAATGCACGATGGCGATGAGGTGGATCGCCGGTAGGCAGTTTAGCCCGCTCGCCCTATACTCAGGCCCGAATTTTTCAAGTGGAGACAGCTTTCGATGAAGGTGGTGAAGATCGTTGGCTGGGTGATCCTGGGTATCGTGACACTGGCGGTCGTTGCGGGGGTCGCGGTGACGCTGCTGTTCGATCCCAACCAGCTCAAGCCCTATATCCAGCAGCAGGTCGAAGCCAGGACCGGACAACAGCTCACGATTGACGGTGACATCAAACTGTCGCTGTTTCCCTGGGTTGGGGTGGAACTGGGCCCCGTCAGCCTGGCAAACGTGGCAGGGTTCGGCAAGCAGCCGCTGGCGCGTGTCACCACTGTCGACGTCAAGGTCAAGCTGGTGCCTTTGCTGAGGCGGCGCCAACTGGTCACCGACGTCATCCGTCTCGAGGGGCTCAATCTGCGGCTGGTGCGAAAACGCAATGGGCGCTCGAACTGGCAACACCTCATCGCCAGCCAGACAGCCACAGCGCCCGAGGTGCCCGCAACAAGTGCCGGCAGCGGCGCCGGTACTGACAAGCCGGCTGGTGCTGGTACCTTCACCCTGACCGAATTTGCCGTGGGGGGGCTCAAGATCGCTGATGCCACTGTGATCTGGGATGATCGTCAGGCAGCTCAAAAGTTCGCGTTTCGAAAATTGCACCTTGATACCGGAGCCTTGAAACCCGGCGAGCCGGTCAGCATCGATGTTGGTTTCAACGTGCAGTCAAGCGACCCGCAACTATCGGGTACGGTCGCTTTGAAAACAACGCTGAGCGCGGATCCTGAACTGCAGACACTGAGCCTGTCCGAAGGGACTTTGACACTGAATCTGTCCGGGGACGGGCTCCCAGGCGGGGAGCTGGCGGCGGTGCTCGATCTGCAGCTGGATGTAGACTTCAGAAGCCAGCTTGCCGAGATCCGCGGCTTGACGGGACAGGCCTATGGCCTGGACCTGAACGCCGACCTCAAGGGCACCCGGATCCTCGATGCCCCCAGTTTCACTGGCAGCCTGCAGATTGCTGAGTTCAGCCCTCGCAAGCTGTTGGAGACACTGGGCGTCGAGTCCATGGCGACAGCGGATCCCGCGGTACTGGGTCGTGCGTCATTGAACAGCGATCTGCTGGCGAGCGGTGAT
>CBDVAK010000085.1:0-12224 GCA_965371945.1 uncultured Candidatus Competibacteraceae bacterium | reverse complement strand
TCGATTCGAGATCGAGACTCGAAAAAACGTCGAAAGGATTCTTCTCCACCATGACCATCTCCTTCGGGCCCGGAAAGACCCGGTTATGCTGCGTTGCAACACAGTGGATTCTGGGCCTGACAGGGCTATCTGTCAACCATGGTGGTGAAACGCCTCAGCCGTCTTTGGCTGCCGCCCGTGCATAGACATAAGCGGTCTTGGTCTGGGGTTCCGGGTGCGCCCAGTCGCTCATCGACCGCAGTTTCTCGAATACACGGTAGATCAGCAGCGCCGCGTCGCCATCGTAGTCCTCGGATTCGTCCTCGTGCTTGAAGCTGAATTCAGCCAGCAACGGCTTCTTCTGTTCACCGCCGCTGCTGTACCAGAGAGTGAGGCTGCAATCCGCACTGTCGTGTCCGGATTCGCCGAACCGAAACGAACCACCGGAGACGACGCGCTCGAAAATCGTAAGTTCAGCCACTGGCAGTAAGGCCTCGTCGGCATCGAAATGCTGCAGTCGCTTGGACAGGTCCGGATACAGCTTGGCCGGGTCGGCCATCCGGTCGATCGCCTTGTCGGCGCTGATTTTCTGCTTGGTAGAAAAGCTGTACACGCTGTCAAAGGGTGGTTTGATGTCCTGTTCGAACTTGGAATCACCTTTGTCGGCATCCGCCGCCCCCATCTTGCGATCCTGCGCCACGTAGCGATCCGGGTGGCGGAACTTGAGCATCACTTCACGCTTGTCACCATCCACATCGTTGCGTTCCCGGAACACATAGCCGTTGGCATAGAGATCCTGTTCGGGGGTGTCGTAGAAGGTAATCATGCGCCGCTTCCTGATTTCCGCCAGCTTGCCTTCAGTACGCGGGGAAAGATCCGCGATTCCCTCCCTGAACGCCACCCAGAATTTACCCGCCGCGTCGATCAACTGTTCGTCATCGCCCGAGAACAACCCGGGGCGCAACATGATCTTGTACTCGCGGGAAGTAACCGTACGTGCTGCCATTGGTCTCTCCTTCAATAGTTTTCTAGATTCGCACCTTCACATAGGATCCCGGCGCAGCCTCGATCGTTTTCAGTTGGCCGGAGCCGGGCTCGCGCGCCACCACCTTCTTGCCCGCCTTGGGTTTCACCCAACGCAACCAATCCGGCCACCACGAGCCGGAGTGTTCGGTAGCGGCGGCCAGCCACTGATCGGGGTCGGCAAATTTCTCCCTGCAGGTACGATAGCCATACTTGGGCGAACCATCCGGGTTGATCACCCCGGCGATGTGGCCGGAGCCACCGAGTACGAACCGCACCGGTCCGCTGGTCAGCTGGGTGCCCGCAAAGGTAGACCGCCAGGGCGCGATATGGTCATCCACGGTGGACAGGAAATAGACCGGTGTCTTGACGCTGGCAAGATCGATGGGCTCACCCAGCAGTTCGATGCCACCCGGTTCGATCAGGCGGTTGTGCAGGTACATGTTGCGCAGATAGAAGCTGTGCATGCGCCGCGGCATGCGGGTGGAATCAGAGTTCCAATACAGCAGGTCGAAGGGGAACGGGTCCTTGCCCAGCAGATAGTTGTTGACCACGAATGACCAGATCAGATCGTTGGCGCGCAACAGATTGAACACGCCGGCCATGTGGGTGCCTTCCATATAGCCCTTCTCGGCCATATGTTCTTCGATCAACGCAAACTGCTCTTCGTCGATAAAAACCGACAACTCTCCCGGCTCCGAGAAATCCAGCATGGACGCGAACAGCGTCGCGCTGCGAATGCGTTTGTCGGATGTGGCCGCCATATAGGCCAATGTCGACATCAGCAGCGTGCCACCGAGACAATAGCCCACTGCATTGACCTCACGTTCCCCGGTTGCCTGCTCGATGGCATCCAGCGCCGCGAGGGTGCCATGGGCCAGATAGTCCTCGAAGTCCTTCTCCGCCAGCGACTCATCCGGATTGACCCAGGAAATCACGAACACGGTAAAACCCTGCGCAACCGCCCAACGAATGAACGAGTTCTTGGGGCGCAAATCCAGTATGTAATATTTATTGATCCACGGCGGCACGATCAGCAAAGGCCGCCTGTAGACCTGATCAGTGGTCGGCTGATACTGGATCAACTGCATCAGTTCGTTTTGAAAGATCACCTGACCGGGTGTGGCGGCCACGTTGCGGCCCGGCTCGAAAGCCTCGGTGTCGGTCATGCGGATACGCAACTGGCCTTCACCGCGCTCCAGATCCTCGAGCAGGTTGCCCAAACCATGCAGCAGATTCTCACCCCCGCTTTCCAGGGTAGCCCGCACCACCTTGGGGTTGCTGAGCGCAAAGTTGGTGGGTGACATGGCATCCACCAACTGGCGGGCATAGAAATCCGCCCGCTCCGAGGTCTTGGGATCCAGGCCTTCGACCTCCTGCACAGCCCTGGTAATGCTGTCGGCAGCCAGCAGATAGGACTGCTTGATAAAGTCGAACACCAGATTCTCGGCCCACTCGTCGTCCTTGAAACGCTTGTCATTCGCTGCCGCGCGTATGACGGGATCGGCACCCTGTCCCAACATGCGTTGCGCGGTGGACTGCATCAAGGCGGCGTAGTTCTGCATCAGCTCGCTTTGCGCGGCCATCAGTTTTTCCGGCTCCGCCAGCATTTTCCGGGTCAGTTCCATGAATGTCTTGCCGACGATGCCGGGGTCTGGAACCTGAAAGGCATCGCCGCTGCCCTGGTGACGCAACCAAGTCTGCAATACCCGCTGCCCCTGCTCCGCCAGCGCCGGCAGGTTCTCCATCAGACGCTGAAGATCAGGTCGTTGACCGTCACCGGTGGAATCACGTTTGTCGGTATCCGCCATGTCAGGAAGCTCCTCTGTTGCCGTGACACTGGACACATCTCGTCCCAGTGCCATCCACGTTCACCCGTGTGATGTGCGAAGCATAGACCAACTCATTGCCGCCCGCGGCTACCATCACCACGATCCAATCATACCGACACGCACATACCGGTATACAGGTTCTCGCACGCGCGTCACGGCCAGCTTGTGCTGACACCTCGCTGTGCTCCATGATTACCCGTTACGCGGCGCACCCAGGGGCGCGCCACCCAACAACAACAATGGTTATCCATTTATCGTCGGGGGACCCGGAATCATGAAACAGCTACGCAATTCACTGTTTGCCGCCGCCAGCGCGGCCCTGCTCGGCGCGGTCTTCGCCGCGCAGGCTGAGGAAACCATCAAGATTGCCGTGGTGGGTCCGATCACCGGCCCGGTAGCCCAGTATGGAGACATGCAGATGATCGGCGCCAAGATGGCGGTGGAACGGATCAATGCCGCCGGTGGCGTCAACGGCAAGCAGCTCGAAGCAGTGTTGATGGACGATGTCTGCGAACCCAAACAGGCCGTTGCAGTCGCCAACCAGGTGGTCAACGATGGTATCCGCTATGTGGTGGGACACCTGTGCTCCGGGTCCACCCAGCCCGCCGCTGAAATCTATGATGACGAAGGCATCCTGATGGTCACCCCGGCTTCCACCAGCCCGGCAATCACCGAACAGGGCTACAAGCTGGTGTTTCGTACCATCGGTCTCGACAGCCAGCAAGGCCCGGTGGCCGGAAACTTCATCGCCGACAAGATCAAACCCAAGAACATGGCGATCATTCACGACAAACAACAATACGGCCAGGGTATCGCCACCGAAGTCAGGAAGAGCGTTGAAGGTGCCGGTGTCAATGTCGTGCTGTTCGAGGGTATCAACTCGGGGCAAACCGATTTTTCGGCACTGATCACCAAGATGAAGAGGGCAGGTGTGGATTTTGTGTACTACGGCGGTTACCACCCGGAGCTGGGCCTGATACTGCGCCAATCCGGCGACCAGGGCTTCGACGCCCGATACATGGGACCGGAAGGCGTCGGCAACAAGGACATTACCGCGATAGCCGGTGATGCCTCGGAAGGTCTGCTGGTAACCCTGCCGGCTGATTTTTCGGCGGATCCCGCCAACGCTGATTTGGTCAAAGCGTTCCAGGACAAGGGTGAGGATTCCTCAGGTCCCTTCGTGATGCCCTCCTACGCAGCAGTACAGATCATCGCTGACACACTGCGCGATGCCGGTACCGACGACCCCGTCAAAATGGCGGAAGCGATGCGAGCGACCACCTACAAGACCCCTATCGGGGAAGTCGCCTTCGATGACAAGGGCGATCTGCGCGAGTTCGAGTTCGTCATTTTCGAATGGCACAAGGACGCTAGCAAAACTGTAGTGCAATAGGCGCCAGCGAAACCACGACGCCCCGCAGACCGGGGAAAGCCCGGCCCTGTTGATAAGACAGGTCCGGGCTTTTCGGGTACGGGGTGTCTGCTGTTGCGGTCGCGGAGTATCTCATGTCCGACAATGCCCTGCAGTTCTTCCAGCAGATCATCAACGGTCTGACACTGGGCAGCATCTACGCCTTGATCGCCATCGGCTACACCATGGTCTACGGCATCATCGGCATGATCAATTTCGCTCATGGCGAGATCTACATGATCGGGGCCTATGTGGCGCTGATCCTGATGACCGGGCTGAGCATGCTGGGGCTCGAATACATTCCGCTGGTGCTGCTGATAACGATCGCGATCAGCATGCTGGTGACCAGCACTTACGGCTGGACCGTGGAACGTGTGGCCTACCGTCCCTTACGTGGCAGCCCTCGACTGGTGCCGCTGATATCCGCGATCGGCATGTCCATTTTTCTGCAAAACTACGTGCAGATCGCGCAGGGTGCGCGCAACGTGGCCATGAAGCCGTTGATCACCGGCGGCTGGCGCTTTGGCGATGCTGCCGGCTTTCAGGTTTATCTGTCCTACATGCAGGTGCTGATCGGGATCGTCACACTGGCCTGCATGGCGGCATTGACGCTGTTCATCTCCCGCTCGCGGCTGGGCAGGGCCTGCCGGGCCTGCTCAGAGGACCGGGGCATGGCCAATCTGCTTGGAATCGATACCGACCGGGTAATCTCGATGACCTTCGTCATCGGCGCCGCGCTAGCTGCGGTAGCAGGGGTTCTGGTGGGACTCTACTACGGTCTAGTCAATCCCTTTCTGGGTTTCATTGCCGGACTCAAAGCCTTTACCGCGGCGGTACTGGGGGGCATCGGCAGTATCCCCGGGGCCATGCTGGGCGGGATGATCCTGGGCCTCACCGAGAGCTTTACCTCGGCTTATCTCAGCACTGAGTACAAGGACGTGGTTTCATTCAGCCTGCTGGTACTGATCCTGTTGTTTCGACCCACCGGCCTGCTCGGCAAACCGGATATCGAGAAAGTCTGATGCCGGCTGAAATAAGGAATGCCCTGCTGGCGGCGGCGGTAATGGCGGTGCTGGCAGTGCCGATCATGGGTATCAAGGTCATCGTTGATGGCCCCAACATCAATCTGGTCGGAGATCCGGTGCCAGTGCTTTTCGGAGTCATCGCCGTATTCTTCGCGCGGTTGCTGCGGCAACCGCTGAGCCGTCTGTTTGGACTGACCCGTTTCCTGCACCTGGCGCCGTCCGCACAGCGTATGGCGATGTACCGACCGGCGCTGTTGACGATGCTGATCGTGGTCGCCCTGATCTGGCCCTTCACGGCATCCCGGGGCGCGGTGGACATCGCCACCCTGGCGCTCATCTATGTGATGCTGGGGCTGGGCCTCAACATCGTGGTGGGCTTTGCCGGTCTGCTGGATCTGGGCTATGTGGCCTTTTACGCGGTTGGCGCCTACAGCTATGCACTGCTCACCGAATACTTCGGCCTTTCGTTCTGGGTCTGCCTGCCGATCGCGGGTGGTCTGGCCGCGACCTTCGGTTTCCTGCTCGGGTTTCCGGTGCTGCGTCTACGTGGTGACTATCTGGCCATCGTCACACTGGGTTTCGGCGAGATCATCCGCCTGGTGCTCAACAACTGGGACTCGTTGACCGGTGGACCCGACGGAATCGGCAACATCCCGAAACCCACCCTGTTCGGCCTGGAATTCAGCCGTCGCGCCAAGGAAGAAGGCAACATCCCCTTTCATGAATACTTCGGTATCGACTACAGCGGCAGCTACAAGGTGATTTTTCTGTACCTGCTGGCACTGATACTGGTGTTGTTTACGCTGTTCGTGATCAACCGGCTGATCCGCATGCCGGTTGGGCGTGCCTGGGAGGCACTGCGCGAGGACGAGATCGCGGCGCGCTCGCTGGGGCTCAACCCCACCTTTATCAAACTGTCCGCCTTTACCCTGGGCGCCAGCTTCGGTGGCCTGGCCGGGGCATTTTTTGCCACCCGCCAGGGCTTCATCAACCCGGAATCGTTCACCTTTATCGAGTCCGCCATCGTACTGGCGATCGTGGTGCTGGGCGGCATGGGTTCACAAGTCGGCGTGATACTCGCGGCGGTGGCTTTAACGGTGTTACCCGAACTCGCCCGTCAATTCGCCGAATACCGCATGTTGATCTTCGGCCTGGTGATGGTGCTGATGATGATCTGGCGGCCACAGGGTCTGCTGCCGAGCAGCCGCCCCAGGCTGGAATTACCGACTTGAGCCCACTGCTCGAAGTATCGGGGCTGAGCATGCGTTTTGGCGGCCTGATGGCGGTCGACGATGTGGCATTCGGAGTCGATGAGCACCAGGTGGTATCGATCATCGGTCCCAACGGCGCCGGCAAAACCACCGTGTTCAACTGCGTCAGCGGTTTCTACCGGCCCTCCAGCGGTGAGATCCGACTCGGCGGGCAGTCGATCGCCGGCACCCCCAGTCATCGGGTGGCCCGTCTGGGGCTGGTGCGTACCTTTCAGAACGTACGCCTGTTCAAAGCCATGACCGCGGTCGAAAACCTGCTGGTGGCCCAGCACACCCGCGTCGAGACCAATCTGGCCTGGGGGTTGCTCAAGCTCCCCGGATTTCTCCGCCGCGAGCGAGAGGCCATGGAACGGGCCGCCTATTGGCTCGATCAGGTCGGATTGCGGGAGATGGCGAATCGCGAGGCGGGAAATCTGCCTTACGGCCAACAGCGGCGGCTGGAAATCGCCCGTTGTATGGTCACCGGACCCAGATTGCTGATGCTCGACGAGCCCGCCGCCGGACTCAACCCCAGGGAAACCCGGGAACTCGACCAACTGATACTCGGCCTGCGGGCCGACCACGATGTCTCGGTGCTGCTGATCGAACACGACATGAAGCTGGTCATGGAGATCTCCGACCACATCGTGGTCATCGATCAAGGCCGCCCGCTGGCCGCCGGGACACCCGCCGAGATTCGCGACAACAGCGACGTCATCAAGGCCTATCTGGGAGAAGCCTGATGCTGGAATTGAGTCGGGTCAGCACCCGCTATGGCCCCGTCGAGGCACTCAGCGATGTCTCGCTGCGGGTCGATCGTGGTGAGATCGTTACCCTGATCGGCGCCAACGGAGCCGGCAAGACCACCCTGCTGATGACGGTGTGCGGCGATCCACGAGCAGCCTCGGGCAGCATTGTTTTCGAAGACCGGGACATCAGCCACGAACGAACTTCCAGCATCATGCGCAGCGGCATGGCGGTGGTTCCCGAAGGCCGGCGCATCTTTTCGGGATTGACGGTGGAAGAGAACCTGCGTATGGGCGGATTCTACCGCGACAAAGACCAGGTCGAGCAGGGTCTGCAGCATGCCTATGAGCTGTTTCCAAGGCTGCGGGAACGTCGTGACCAACGAGGCGGCACGCTGTCAGGGGGTGAGCAGCAGATGCTGGCGATCGGCAGAGCACTGATGAGCGCACCACGTATGCTGCTGCTGGACGAGCCATCCCTGGGGCTGGCGCCACTGGTGATCGCCCAGATCTTCGAAATCCTCAAGCAAATTCGCGATGCCGGCACCACCATCTTTCTGGTCGAGCAAAACGCCCACCGCGCCCTGCAGCTCGCCGACCGCGGCTACGTACTCGAAAACGGCCGCGTGGTGTTGAGCGACAGCGGCGCCGCACTGCTCGACAACAAGGCTGTACGCCAGGCCTACCTCGGGGGTTGAAGCGGCGCGATCCGCAGGGATTCCTGCTAGATGCGCCCGTCGTAGGGACGCGCTCCGACCCGGCAGGCAATCACCGACCCGCCATCGCGCTGCTGCGCGGCCAGCAGTTCATCTTCAAGGCTCCGGCGATCGTCGGCCCAGACACCATGCATACCAAACGCCCTCGCATGGGCCGGGAAATCCGTGGCGCCAAAATCAACACCCAGGTTGTCATAACCCATGCCACGCTGCTTGAGTTCGATCAACGCCAGCGAGGTGTCGACAAACACCACCACAATCAGTGGCAGGCGCAGATCACGCAATGTGGCCAGTTCGCCCAGTACCATTTCCAGACCCGCGTCACCCACGAATGCAATCACCGGCGACGCGTTGCGCGCCCGCTGCCGATAGCCCATGGCCAACGGCAATGCGCAACCCATGGTGCACAAACCGGTCGACTGCAGCAGCGTGCGGGGCTGATAACACTGCCACATCTGACTGAGCAGAATGCGATGTGCGCCCGTGTCCACGCTAGCCACCGTGTCGCGCGGCATGACCCTTCGCGCCACATCGATCACCGCTGCCGCACCCCATTCCTGATCGCGTGGAAAGGCCGCGGCCAGTTGCTGCTTCAATTCCGCCACCTGACCGTCAGCCCAGTGCGGTTTCGACCCCGATCCCGCACCCAACCTCGCAGCCAACGAACGCAGACCATCACCAACGTCACACAGAAAGCTGATGCTGGCCTGATGGACATAGTGGGTGTTGGGGACCGCGCTAAGCTCGACGACACGACGATCCGACGGCCACGGGTCACGCCAGCCGGCACGCATCTCGATGGGGTCATAGCCAGCCAGAATCACCAGGTCGCTGTCCGCGACCATCGATAGCAGCAGCTCATCGGCCCTGGGAGACAATCCCGCGCCGCCGAGACAGAACTCATGATCTTCCGGCACGATGCCTTTGGCCTTGTAACTGGTGATCAGAGGCACGCCATATTGCTCGACAAAACCCGCCACCGCCTGTTCCGCACCGTGGCTAAGCGCCTCGACACCGGCGATGATCAGCGGCCGCTCAGCCTGCCCCAGCCAGCTGCGGGCAGTTTCCAGTTCGGTCCCGGTGGGGGCACCGCGGCGCGGCCGGGATCGCCGCACCGTGCCGCCTTCATTCTGCTCCGCCACAGCAACGCTGATTGGTACATCAAGCAACACCGGTCCGGGCGGGTCATCCAGAGCGATCGCCACTGCCTTGTCGACGATGACATCGACGGCACCATCGACCACGGTGAAGGTGGCCTTGGTGACGGGTTCCATCAAAGCACGGTGGTCGAATATCTGGTGGGTGAAGCTGTGCGATTCGGCTGGATCGATGCGGCCACACAGAAAGATCAGCGGCACCCTGTCCTGGTGCGCGTTGGCGACCACGTTTACGGCGTTGGCGACCCCCGGGCCCAGGGTCGCCACCAGCACCCCGGGGGCACCGCTGGCATGATAGGTTCCCTCGGCCATAAACCCGGCGGAATTTTCATGTTTGGTGAGCGTGAAAGCGACACCCGCGTCCTCCAACCCCTTGATCAGCGCCAGCACCTCCCCGCCGGGAATACCGTAAGCATGACGACATCCCGCATCGTACAGACGCCGGGCGATCAACTGTGCTGCGTTAGCCACGGGCGGCTTCCTTGCCATCGGCGGTCAGGTAGCCGTCACGGGTCTGCGGAAACTTGCGCTTGAGAATGCGCCCCGCCACCACGGTTCGCAGTATCTGCGCGGTACCCCCACCAATGGTGAACATGCGGGCATCACGCACCATGCGCTCCAGAGGCAGGTTGCGCGAATAGCCGGCAGCGCCGAATACCTGCAGGGCATCGTTGGTGACCTGGATCGCGGACTCGGACGCCATGATCTTGGCACGGGCGGCATCCGCCACATCCGGAAAGCCGCTGGCGGCGCTGGCAGCGCTTGTCGCTGCCTTGTATATCAGCGCTCGCGATGCTTCCAGCTTGATGCTCATGTCCACCAGCATCCATTGCAAACCCTGAAACTCGCAGATAGGCCGACCGAACTGTTGGCGGTCGCCGCTGTATTCCAGCGCCAGCTCATAGGCGCCCTGGGCAATACCCAGCGCAACCGTTGCGGCACCGACACGCTGGGCGTTGTAAGCGCTCATCAATCCCGCGAATCCGCGTGCCAGCCCATTGGGAGGCTGAATCATGCGCTCTGCCGACACCTCCAGATCCCGGCAGATGATCTCTGTTTCGGGGATGCCGCGCAGCCCCATGGCAGGCTCCCGGGTACCGATGACCAACCCTTCAGACTCGCCGCGCACGACGATGAAGCCGCCAATACCCTGTTCGACACCGTGGTCGAAAACGCGCGCGAAAATCAGATGAAGCTTCGATACGCCACCCCCTGTAATCCAGTGCTTGACGCCGTTGATCACATAGCGGTCGCCCTTGCGATCGGCCCGGGTGGTCATCTCCGTCGCCGCGCTGCCGGCCCCCGGCTCGGTGATGCAGATCGCCGGCTTGTCGCCCGCCAGCACCAACCCGGCAGCCAGTCGTTTCTGTTCTTCGCTGCCATACTCCATGATCGCGCCGACCGCACCCATATTGCCCTCGACCACGATCCGGCCGGTAACTCCACATACCTTGGCCATTTCCTCGACCACCACCACCGCGTCCAGATAGCTCAACCCGAGGCCACCGTATTCGGTCGGAATGGTCATGCCCATGTAACCCGATTCGGTCAGTACCGCAACGTTGTCCCACGGGTACTGTTCGCTGCGATCCACCTCGGCGGCATGTGGCGCGATCCGCTCGCGCGCGATGGTGCGCGCATGCTCGCGCAATTCCAGTTGCAGCGTGGTCAGTTCGGTCATGGTATCTGAGCCCCGGTTGGCCCGGCGCGACCGCCGGGCGGATAGCCGCCGGTCAGCAATGCCGGTTGATCAGCGAACGATGTTAGGGCGCGCACTAACAAAATAGAAATGAATTCTTCATCTCTATATCATGACAAATTCAAATGATCCGTCGTTCGCGCAACCGCCCGACAGGGCGGGGACTGCCCGGGGTTGGGGCGCGGGGACATTCACAGCGGAGTGGCAACACTGGAACTACGACATCTCAGGACACTGGTGGCCATCGCCGACCACGGCGGCTTTGCCGCGGCCGGTGATGCCATCGGCCTGACCCAGTCCGCCATCAGCCTGCATGTCAAGGCACTCGAGAGCACCCTTGGTGGCATCATCTTCGATCGTAGCAGACGCCCGCCGTTGCTGAATGCACGCGGTGTTGCGCTGGTCGAGCGTGCACGCGAAATCGTGCGTCTGTGCGCCGATCTGGAAGATTCGGTTGATCCACGTGACATCACCGGTTCACTCGACCTGGGCGCCATCCCCACGGTCATCAGTGGTGTGCTGCCCCCGGCACTGGTGTCGATGCAGATGACCCACCCGAAACTGGTGATCCGTCTGACCAGCGGCTTGTCGAGTGAACTGGTGCGCCGCATCTACAAGGGTGAACTCGATGCCGGAATCTGCAGCGAACCCGCGGAACTGGCGGCCGGTCTGAGCTGGCATCCGTTCGCGGCCGAACCATTGGTGGTCATTGCGCCGGGAGACGCCCGTGAATCCAATGATCGCGAACTGCTGTTGTCACGTCCGTTTATCCGTTTCAAGCGTTTCGCCTGGGCCGGCCAACTGATCGATTCCAGACTTCGTGACCGGGGGATCCGCGTCAATGCAAGCATCGAGGTCGATTCCCTGGAAGCAATCTCATTGATGGTGAGTCATGGTCTCGGGGTCTCCATCGTACCCACCCGCAACATCGAACAACCGTTTCCCGCCAACCTCCACGTCGTACCTTTCGGGCAACCGCCGGTCCGCCGCGTGGTCGGGCTGATCGAACGAACCTCCAATCCACGAGCACCGTTCGTCAGGGCCCTGCACAATATCCTGCTGGGACTGTGCGCCCCGAAACCCGGCAACCCCGGGCATCCGGAACATTGAGAATTCAGATCCTACCGATTCCAGTGTGCCGATTTTCTCGCGTGTCGAGCCGTAATTTCAATAACCCGAGGCAATGCGGGTGCGGGCAGCGCCTTCCAGGACACGCCGTAAATACATCCCTGTAGGCTCGACAGCGGCTTGCCGCGCTACTCATTCCTGCTTCGCTTGCAAGACCAGGGTTTGCCATCCCTGGCCAACCCGCTCGGCGGCATCCGCCTCGCCCCTGCCGCTGACGGTCCCGCAAGGCACTACCCGCACCCACGTCACGGTGGCCAA
>CBDVAK010000084.1:0-12229 GCA_965371945.1 uncultured Candidatus Competibacteraceae bacterium | reverse complement strand
GGGGTACGATCGCCACCCATATGGAGTCGCGTCTAGGCTGGCAATATGAACAGAATATTGATGTTGCTGCTGCTCCTTGCGTCCTCGGCCCTTGCCACCACGGTGCTCGCGCAAGAGGTATATCGCTCCGTTGGTAGCGACGGTAGTGTTCAGTATTCGGATCAACCGAGTGAGGGTTCCGAAGCCATCACACTGCAACCCGTGCAGGGCTACAAGCCGATTCCAACCCCGACCTTCCAGCCTTCATCCCGTAGTGATGATGACCAGGTTGAAACCCGCAGCTACGAGCAGATTGCGATCGTCTCCCCCAGCCAGGATGATACGATCCGTGACAACCAGGGCAACATCGATGTTGCCATCGATATCCGCCCTGCGCTACAGCGTGGTGATACCATCCGTTTGCTGCTCGACGGCCAGCCGGTAGTGGATACGAAAGGGCCGCTAGTCAAGTTGGAAAATCTCGATCGGGGCACCCACACACTTATGGCGCAAGTGGTTGCAGAGGACAATCGGGTACTCGCAAGCAGCGATGACATCACTATATATCTGAAACGCAACTCGGTTCGTTGATGCCTGAGCATCCCTGGCTACAATCTCGACTGCCCTCTGACGCGGAGGGCCGCAGCGGCACACCCCGCCTTGCCCTAAACCGGCAGTCGAGCTTACAGGGAAGCACTCACAGCGTGTCCCGGAAGGGTGGTACCCGCACCCACACTGCCCCGGCGTATTGAGCACTTACCAGGACGTACGCTACTTCCCTGAAAACCTGCAGGTGACGGGTATATCGATCCGGTCAGTGCCAGAGTTGTCAGTGGCATCGTGTTGGCGGATACTGCGCACCATATTGGTGCGCAATCTGACCGGGTAGGCATTCACCCCAGCGAGTCAGCCGTCGGCATTGCCCCGGATTATTGAACAGTTACTTGATGGTTCGGTAATATATTGTTTCCACACAGACATTGTCCTTTTCGCCTAGCGACGTTGTTGGCTGGTTTGCTTCATGCTGTCGACCAGTGGCGATGAATCCAAGACCACTTTTCGAGCCAGGCAGCGACTACTCGTGCAAACTGCTCGAAAGTCTCACCACTGCAATCGTGGTGTTGGACGAAGACCTGCGACTGGCTTTCGTCAACGCAGCCGCCGAAGTGCTCCTCGCCTCCAGCCGGCGCCAGATTCTCGGTTTGCCGTTTATCAACTTGCTGGTCCACCACTCGGACATCATCGACGGGCTGCGTGCCAGCCTTCGCGACCGCCGCTCATATACCGAGCGCGAAGTCACCCTGGTCGCTGGCTCCGGTCAGGCCATCACCGTTGATTTCACGGTCACCGTGATCGGCGAGGCTGCCCAGCCGGCCGAACTCCTGGTGGAAATGCGTCAAATCGACCAGCGTCTCCGAATCACCCGCGAGGCGCATCTGATTGCGCAGTACAACACAGCTCGTGCTCTGGCGCGCGGCTTCGCCCATGAAGTCAAGAACCCCCTTGGCGGTATTCGTGGCGCGGCGCAGCTACTGGAGCAGATGCTCCCGGAAACCGATCTGAGAGAGTACACCGGGATCGTGATTCGCGAGGCTGACCGGCTCAGAAAACTGGTGGACAGCATGCTCGGCCCGCGCACCCTCCCCGAACGCAGCGCGGTAAATATCCACGAGGTGCTTGAGCACGTGGGTGCACTGCTGACGGCGGAGGCCGGACCCCGGCTCATACTGACTCGTGACTATGATCCCAGCATTCCCACGCTTTCCGCTGACCATGATCAGCTCGCCCAGGCATTTCTCAACGTGATCCGCAACGCGTCCCAAGCGGTCGACGGCAGCGGTAAGATCATCCTGCGCAGCCGTGTACGACGCCAATGCAGTATCGGCACCCGCCGCAACCGCCTGGTGGCGTCGATCGAGGTCATAGATGATGGGCCGGGCATCAGTGAAGAGCTGCAAGAGAGGATTTTCATGCCCATGATCAGCACTCGCAGCAGTGGCACCGGTCTGGGATTGTCGATCGCCCAGAACCTGATCAATCAACACGAGGGGTTGATTGAGTGCAGCAGTCGTCCCGGCAAGACGGTGTTCACCATCCTACTGCCCCTGGAGGGCGATCATGAGCGATCCTGACCAGGTCTGGATTGTCGATGATGACAAGTCGATTCGCTGGGTGCTGGAAAAGGCACTGCAGCGGGGGGGTATGAGCACCCGCGCATTCGAAAACGGCCTCGACGTGCAGAAGGCCCTGGGTCGCGCCCGCCCCGATGCCATGATTGTGGACATCCGTATGCCCGGTATGGATGGACTGCAGTTGCTCGATGTCATCCAGCAACGGCAGGCGGATCTGCCAGTCATCGTTATGACTGCACACTCAGACCTCGATAGTGCGGTATCCGCCTACCAGGGTGGTGCTTTCGAGTATCTGCCCAAGCCGTTCGATGTCAATGAGGTCATCGCGCTGGTACAGCGTGCCTGCGAGCAGGGCCGGGAAGGCGGAGAGGTACCACCGGGTGAACTGGCCCCGACTCCGGAAATCATCGGTGAGGCACCCGCCATCCAGGAGGTGTTCCGGGCCATCGGCCGTTTGTCACGTTCCAACATCAACGTGCTTGTCAATGGTGAATCCGGCACCGGCAAGGAACTGGTTGCGCGTGCGTTGCACCGCCACAGCCCGCGTGGAGAGCGCCCCTTCATCGCGCTCAACATGGCGGCGATACCCCGGGATTTGCTCGAATCCGAACTGTTTGGACACGAGCGCGGGGCCTTTACCGGGGCGCAGTCGCAACGACGTGGCCGCTTCGAACAGGCCAACCATGGCACTTTGTTCCTCGATGAAATCGGTGATATGCCCGCAGAATTGCAGACCCGGCTGCTGCGAGTATTGGCGGAAGGGGAATTTTACCGGGTCGGGGGACACACTCCGGTGCAGGTCGATGTGCGGATCATCGCTGCCACCCATCAGAACCTTGAGCAGCGGGTCCATGAGGGCAGTTTTCGCGAGGATCTTTTTCATCGTCTCAATGTCATCAGAATTCAGTTGCCCGCCCTGCGTGAGCGCCGGCCGGATATCGGCTTGCTCTTGGACCATTTTCTGAGACAATCGGCCCTTGAACTGGAGGTCGAGTCCAAGATCCTTCACGAGGAAGCCAGAGTCTTCCTGTCCAGCTTGGATTGGCCCGGCAACGTTCGTCAGCTCGAGAATCTGTGTCGTTGGTTGACGGTGATGGCCAGCAGTCGTGAGATTCGAATGCTGGATCTGCCGGCAGAATTGCGCCGTGACGAGGTGGATCGGTCCTTGGGTACCGACTGGGAACAGGCTCTGCAACTGTGGGCCAACAACTACCTGGCAAGCGGTGAACGAGCAATCCTGAAGATTGCCATGCCGGTGTTTGAATCGGTGCTCATTCGTTCAGCGCTTCAGCAAAGTGGTGGCCGCCGCCGGGATGCCGCGAGATTGCTGGGTTGGGGAAGAAATACACTCACTCGCAAGATCAAGGAGCTGCACATCGAGGCGTTTTGAGCGGCCCCGCGCAACCCGGTGTATTCGCGATGTTCGATGTGGTGCTTTACCAGCCCGAGATTGCCCCCAATACTGGCAATATTATCCGTCTGTGCGCCAATAGCGGTTGCGGTCTTCATCTAATCCATCCACTCGGGTTCCGACTCGATGATCGGCGTCTGAAGCGCGCGGGCCTTGACTATCGCGAGTGGACCCGGATCGAGGAACATGACGGTCTCGACGCTTTTATTCGTTCCAGATCGGGTGGGCAGATCTACTGTTTCACGACGCGTGGGTCAGTCCCGGTCGATCGGGTTGCCTATGCACCCGGAGACGCACTGCTGTTCGGTCCGGAAACCCGGGGTTTGCCACCGGCGCTACTCGCTGCCACGGCGAGCGCACAACAGGTGCGAATTCCCATGCTACCCTCCTCGCGCAGTTTGAATCTGGCCAACGCAGTTGCTATCGCCGTGTACGAAGCCTGGCGTCAGCACCACTATGCGCTGGCGGCCACCTCATCGCCGTTTCCGCCCTGAAACCAGGTTACCGCGCACAGGGCTGGAAATGCCCGCTAGCCGGATTCCGGTCGCGACTCGCGAGCCAGTAGCGACTCCACTGCCAGGCGCGGATCCCGGCCATGGTGGACCACGGCATTGACCTGCTCGGTGATTGGCATCTCGACCCTGAGCCGCAATCTCTGGCGGGTCACTTCACGCACTGTTCCGATCGCCTCGACCACCTGACCGATCTCCACCACGGCCTGGCGCTGGCTGCGGCCGGCGCCCAGCGCCAGCCCGAAGCGCCGGTTTCGGGACTGGTTGTCGGTACAGGTCAACACCAGGTCGCCGACACCGGTCAGCCCCATGAAGGTTTCCCGGCTGCCCCCAGACGCAATACCCAGCCTGACCATCTCAGCCAGCCCCCGTGTGATCAGGGCGGCTCTGGCATTGGCGCCGAATCCCAGCGCATCCGATATCCCTGCCGCCACCGCCAGCACGTTCTTGACCGCACCGCCCACCTCCACGCCGACGACATCATCACTGGTGTACGCACGTAGCCCGGAACCGTGCAAGGCTCCCGCTACCCGTTCGGCGAAGGGCTGATCAGTTGAAGCGACCGTCAGTGCGGTCGGCAGACCACGTGCCACCTCCGATGCGAAGCTGGGACCCGAGATCACCGCGCCCACCGTGCCCGGGGCCAAGGTCCTGGCGGTTACCTGGTGGAGGTACTCACCGCTGGCCGGATCGAGGCCTTTAGTCGCCCAGGCGACACCCTGATCCGGCTGTAGCAGAGGTGCGACGGCCTCGAGGATGTCGACGTAGGCGTGACTGGGGACCGCGACCACCACCAGTGAGCAGCCTGCCAGGGCATGATCCAGCTCAGCGGTCACATGTAGCGGTGCCGGGAATATCACGTCCGGCAGGTAGCGCTGGTTAGACCGAGCCTGCCGCATCCCGGCAACATGGTCGACACGGTGCGCCCACAGCCTGACCCGATTGCCGTTGCGCCCGAGTGCAATGGCCAATGCGGTGCCCCACGAACCAGCACCGATCACTGCAATCGTTTTGTCCTCAGACATTCCGTATCACCGAGTGGCAGGCAGCCGTGCCGGCTCAGTGTGTCGGCTGGTCCGCGGTAGCGCTGTTCTGGCGTGCCTGCTGGGCGTAGATCGCCTCGAAGTTTACCGGCGGCAGCAGGTGCTGCGGGAAACCGGCTTTCTGCACCAGGTCCGCCACTACCTCCCTGGCAAAAGGGAACAACACATTAGGGCAGCCGATACCGAGCAGGGGTTCCAGCTGCTCTTCGGGAATATTCTCGAGCGTAAAAACGCCGGCCTGCTGTACTTCCACCAGGTAGCCGGTCATGTCCCCGCTCTTGACAGTCAGAGTGACCGTCAAGATGACTTCGTAGTTGCCGTCGTCGAGTTCCTCGGAGCGGCTACCCAGTTGCAAATTGGCCTCCGGGTTCCATTGGTGGCCCAGAAAGATTCCCGGGCTGTTGGGGTTCTCGAGTGAAACATCCTTGATAAAGATCTTCTGGATCTCAAAACGTGGCGGCGTGGTCCCGGCCTGGTTGTCGCTCATCTCGGTGTGGATCCTCTGTCGGTATAGTCACGATTAATGCAGGTGCTGCCCGACCCAGCCGAGCAGTGTTTTCAGGTCCATTGCACCCGACTGGCGCGTGATCTCAGCGCCATTCCTGAACAGTATCAGGGTCGGTATGCTGCGGATGCCATAGCGCGCGGCAATGGTCTGGTTGCGTTCAGTATCGACTTTGGCGACGCGTAGTTTGGGCTCCAGTCGCGCGGCCGCCTGAACCAGAACCGGCGCCATCATCTTGCAGGGTCCACACCACTCGGCCCAGAAATCAACCAGTAGAGGCGTCTCGTCGCGTTGCAGATGGCGATCGAAACTGTTCTGGTCAAGCGTTGCCGGTAGTCCCTCATAGAGTGAGCGTTTGCATTGCCCGCATTTGCCGTCGCCCGGGGGGCGGTCATCAGGGAGGCGGTTGACGGCATGACAGTGTGGGCAGACGATATGCATGTTGACGGCTTCCCTGGCAGGGTGGTTCCGCGTTCTAAGGGGCGAGTCTATTTCCGACCTTTGGCAGTGGGCAGGTTGGCGTTTTGCCACGCAAGGATACCACCGCTCAGATTCATGACCCGCTGAAAGCCGTTTTTCCTGAGTTTGCTGCAGGCGCCCAGAGACCGGTTTCCACTGCGGCAATAGACCACCACGGGGCGGTCATGCGAGGCTTTCAGCTCGCCCACCTTGTCGCCGAAAGTGGACAACGGCATGTTCTTCGCTTCCGGCAGATGTGCTTCGCGATATTCCCCTACTTCCTGGACATCAATCATCAAGGCGTTTTCGTCGTTGAACAGTCGCAGTGCCTCGTTGGTGCTCACCGAATCGCCGCCACGGACACGGCGCATCACTTCGCTGCCGATAAACAATACCAGGATCACTCCAAGCAGTGCGAAAAGGGTCCAGTTGCGAACCGCAAAATCAAGATACTGTTGCATAGATGGTTGCTTCCGAAAAAAGATTTCTGGGTCTGACCGGGCTTTGCAATTTGGCTTCATGTACCGCGGCAGCAGACCGTGGATCGGTGTTGGTTGGAATACCGCACCGCTCAGCCGCGGCGCGGTAACGAGCAGCTTGTGTTCACGCTGTTTCGAATTCGGGTGCAGTCACGAACAAGCTATGAGCGGCGGCCAGTACGGAGAGAACTACTCCGACGAGCAGAACACGTCGCGCATCATGCTTATCAACTGCAGGGTGCGGTGGTCGCCGACCCAATAGTAAACACGGTTGGCTTCCTTACGGGATTTCAGGATGCCCTTGTCACGCAGAATCGCCAGGTGCTGAGAGATGTTGCTCTGCGAGGTGCCTACGTGCTTGACGATGTCCTGTACGCTGATGCCCTTTTTGTCGTTGCTGTCGCTCCCCGTCCCGGTGCCTCCCAACGTGCACAGGATCTTCAGCCGCAGGGGGTGGGACATGGCCTTGAGTGACCGGGATGCGCGATCGATATCCTCCTGTCTCGTGATCAGCAGGGTCTCCAGTTTCCCTCCCTGGTCGGAAAACGACCCGCAGGCGGAGATGTTGGAAGGTGGTGATGCGGTCATCAGCAAACCTTTGATGTCTGGCTTATCATTAATCAACGATACAGTGATATTATCCGGCCGCGAGCGATTCGACACAACTTTTTCGGTGGCAATGGGATATCACGGACTCCGTGGTGGCGGGACCAGGAGCCCTGATCCAATCGTGAATTCGCATCCTGTGGGCAGAATTGCCGGCTTCGGCGTCGCAAGTCTTCACAATAAGCTTGCTGTTGCGCGGCAACTGCTCGACAGCCCGGGGCAATGCGGATGCGGGCAGCGCCTTCCAGGACACGCCGTAAATGCATCCCGGTAGGCTCGACAGCGGCTTGCCACGCTACACAATCCAGCTTCGCTTGCAAGACCAGGGTTTGCCATCCCTGGCCAACCCGCTCGGCGGTGTGCGCCTCGCCCCTGCCGCTGATGGTCCCGGAAGGCACTACCCGCACGCAGGTCACGGCGGCCAACGCCCCGGGTTATTGAGAAATCACGTTGCGCGCAATTGGCGCCTGAGTTCCGCGTTTTTTTCCACGATCTGCTTTGTCCAGAATGGACCGGAGGCTCCCTGGCTGGCAATCTGCATGAGGGTTTCCAAAGGAGTTCCACTTGCGACCAGGACCAATGCTGCTGTTGATACTCGATGGCTGGGGGTACAGCCCGCACACCCGTGGCAATGCAATCGCCAATGCCAGAACACCGGTCTGGGACATGTTGTGGCGTGACCATCCCCACACGCTGATCGCCACCGGTGGTGCGGCCGTGGGGCTGCCCGAGGGGCAGATGGGTAATTCCGAAGTTGGCCACATGAATCTGGGCGCCGGGCGCGTGGTCTACCAGGACTTCACCCGAATCACCCAGGCCATCCGGGACGGCTCTTTCCAGACCAACCCCGTGCTGCTCCACGGCATCGATGTCGCAGTGGCGGCTGGGCGTGCCGTGCACATCATGGGTTTGCTGTCTCCCGGTGGCGTCCACAGCCATGAGTCACATATACATGCGGCACTGGAGCTTGCCGCCAGCCGGGGCGCACAACGGATTTATGTGCACGCGTTCCTGGATGGTCGGGACACCGCACCACGCAGTGCCGCGGCTTCGCTGTCAGCCGTAGAGCGCAAGCTGACCCACCTTGGTCGTGGCAGGATAGTCAGCATCATCGGGCGCTATTTTGCGATGGACCGAGATCAGCGCTGGGATCGGGTCGAGCAGGCCTACCGAATGCTGGCGCGTGGCCAATCCGAATATCGGGCTGCAACCGCCTCGGCGGCACTGGAGCAAGCCTATCAGCGCGGCGAAAACGACGAGTTCGTGAAAGCCACGGTGGTGGCGGGTGATGGAGAGAGCGTGATCAGGGTCAGCGACGGTGACGCTTTGTTGTTTATGAACTTTCGCGCCGATCGGGCCCGGGAATTGAGCCACGCCTTCGCCGATACCCGTTTTGATCATTTTGACCGGGGCCCCCGTATCGCCGCCAACCTGGTGTGCCTGACCGAGTATGAGCATGGACTCGCCGCCCCCGTCGCGTTTGCACCACAGTCTCTGGATAACGGCCTTGGGGAGTATCTTTCAGGCCTGGGCAAGCGTCAGTTGCGGATTGCGGAAACCGAGAAATATGCGCATGTCACTTTCTTTTTCAACGGCGGTCGAGAGCAACCGCTTGCTGGTGAAGAGCGTGTATTGATTCCTTCCCCGCAGGTGGCAACTTATGACCTGCAGCCCACCATGAGCGCGGTGGAGTTGACCGATCGACTGGTGGACGCTGTTGTCGGGGGCGATTTCGATGTCATCATCTGCAACTATGCAAATCCCGATATGGTGGGCCATACCGGGGTTTTCGAGGCCGCTGTGGAGGCGGTTGAGACCATTGATCTGTGTTTGGGCCGGGTGCTGGACGCATTGCGTGAATCAGGTGGCCAGATGCTGCTGACCGCGGATCATGGCAATGTCGAGCAGATGGTGGACCCCGGCAACGGCCAGCCGTTCACTGCACACACCACCAACCCGGTGCCGTTGGTGTTGGTGGGTCGCCAAGCGGCTTTGCGATCGGGTGGCACACTGGCTGACGTTGCGCCAACCATGCTGGCATTGATGAAGCTGCCGGTACCCGATGAAATGAGCGGACAATCGCTGCTTGTACCAGTCTGAATGCGTGCAGATGCGAAACGGCCTCGCTACGATTGCTGTCTTGATGCTGCTGGGGATGGCGGGCAGCCATGAGGGGCGGGCACAGAATACCGAGCTGGTGGAACGCCAGCGCGAACTGGCCGACCTTGAACAACGCATCCAGGGCATCAGTAGCACCCTGCGTGAGACGACCCGCGAGCGTGACGCACAGAGCGAGGTGCTGCGCAAGGCCGAGCAGCGCTCTGCCATCGCTTTTCAGGCCGTACGTGAAATCGATCTGCAACTGCAGCGGATCGCGCAACGGCGTTCAGATCTGGAAACCCGGCGGGCCGAGGCGCTCGAGCGCCTGGCGCAGCAAAAAGCGGTCCTGGCAAGGCAGGTCCGCAGCGCCTACCTGCTGGGTCGACAGGAACACATCAAACTGCTGCTCAACCAGCAGAACCCGGCCAAAGTGGGACGCGCGCTGCGTTACTACGAGTACCTGAATCAGTATCGCGGCCGGCAGATCAGCGGAGTTCTGGACCAGTTGACCCGCCTGCAGGTGCTGGAATCAGGCATACAGGCCCAGGCGGAGCAAGCCCGGGATGCCCGCCAGCGGCGTGGTCTGGAACTGTCAGAACTGGAGCGGGCGCTTGACGCCCGCCAGCGCGCTATGACCGTGATCGAGGCCCGACTTGGTAAAGGCAGCGCCGAGCTCGAGCGGTTGCGGGAGGACCGGCAAATGTTGCAGTCCCTGGTAGAACAGTTGCAAGTCGCACTCAGGGGTGCCGGGACGGTACGGCGAGGCGATCGGTTCGACAGCTACAAGGGCGCGCTGCCCTGGCCTGTCAGTGGGCGTATTGCCGCCCGCTATGGCGCTCCGCGCCGGTTCGGGGATCTGCGCTGGCGCGGCCTGTTGGTGGAGACCGATGTCGGACAACCGGTGCGTGCAGTGGCGCCGGGCCGAATTGTGTTTTCAGATTGGTTGCGAGGGTTCGGATTGTTGCTGATTATTGATCATGGCGGCGACTATCTGACCATCTATGCGCACAACCAGGTGTTGTACCGAAGAGCAGGCGACGAGGTCGGGGCCGGTGATGTCGTGGCGGGAGTTGGCAACAGCGGCGGCAGTGCGCGAGCCGGCCTCTATTTCGAGATCCGACATCGTGGCAAACCGGTGGACCCGGAACCCTGGTTGGACCGTCGCCAGAGCGGATGACGAGCCACGGCATTTGCTTTCGCCACCCGGCCGGGTGTGATACAAGGGAAAGTTGTTCCCCCAGATGGCAACTTTCCTGGTGTCCCCGGGCTCTAACCCCATAAGTCATGCCAGACAGGCACCGATTCGGAGACGCGGATGAAACGAGTGATGGGTACCGGAACGACGCTGGTCGCAGGGCTGATGCTCGGTCTGCTGCTGGCGAGTGCTTCCTACGTTTTGGCCGGCCGGCAGGATGACACGGAGAAGTTGCCGCTCGAAGAGCTGCGCACCTTCACCGATGTGCTCGAGCGGGTCAAGCGTGACTATGTCGAGCCGGTGAGTGACAAGGAACTGCTCGAAGACGCTGTCCGGGGTCTGCTGGCAGGATTGGACCCTCATTCCGCCTATCTGGATGTCGATGCCTTCAAGGAACTGCAGGTCGGCACCAGCGGGGAATTTGGAGGACTGGGCATAGAAGTCGGCATGGAAGACGGGTTCGTCAAGGTGATTTCACCGATCGATGATACGCCGGCACAGCGTGCCGGGGTGCAGGCGGGAGATCTCATTATCCGGCTCGACGGCAAACCGGTGAAAGGCATGACCCTTGCCGAAGCGGTCAAGATCATGCGCGGCAAGAAAGGCGATCCCATCGTGCTGACCATTGTTCGTGATGGTGAGGCAAAGCCCTTGACCATTGAGGTGGTTCGGGACGTTATTCAGGTCACCAGCGTGAGGGAGCGGATGCTGGACGATGGCTTTGGCTATGTTCGCATCAGCCAGTTTCAGTCCAAGACCTCGCGCAGCCTCTCGGAATCGGTCAGCAAGCTCAAAAAAGAATCGGGTGAGCCGCTGCGGGGCCTGGTGCTTGATCTGCGGAACAATCCAGGTGGCGTCCTGAATGGTGCGGTCGAGGTTTCGGATGCATTCTTGAACAAGGGACTGGTCGTCTACACCAAGGGTCGTGAGCCGGAATCACAGTTGCGTTTCAACGCCACGCCCGGGGATCTCCTGGACGGCGCGCCGCTGGTCGTACTGGTCAACGGAGGATCGGCCTCAGCCTCCGAAATCGTTGCTGGCGCTTTGCAGGATCACCGGCGTGCGGTGATCGTGGGGCAGCGTACTTTCGGCAAAGGTTCGGTGCAGACCATTCTACCGCTCAACAATGGCTCGGCGATCAAGCTGACCACCGCACGCTATTACACGCCGCTGGGACGCTCCATACAGGCGGAAGGAATCGAACCTGACATCAAGCTCGATCGGGTTAAGGTCTCGGCTGTGGAGCGGCCGGAATTCACGCCACTGACGGAAGCCAGCCTGTCCAGGCATCTGGAGAATGAGAACGGCGACAGCGACAAAAAGCCGTCAGCGGACGACGAATCGGCGGACAAGACAGACGAACTGCCGCTCGTGCAGCGTGACTATGCGCTCTATGAAGCACTCAATCTGCTCAAGGGAATGGCCCTGCTGCAGGCCAACAATGAGGCGCGTGCTCAGGGAAGCTGAGACTGTGATTTGCCCGGGTCTGTGGCCACAGACCCGGGCGCAGTTGCGGTGTCAGTGCTGCCCGGACAGCCCGTTGGCCTGTCCGACCCAGTCGTCACGTCGTACCCGCCCTTTGAGCCGACCGCCGAGCACGGTGTTCTCGACCTGCTCGATGTCGCTGTCGGACCAAGCAGCGAGCTGTATATAGCTGTCAATGCCTGCCGCATGCAGCTTGGCGGCGATAGCCGGGCCGATGCCGTCGATCGTGGTGAGGTCATCGACTACGGCTTCACCCAGCGGGCCTGCCGCGCTCTCGACCTCGGCTTCACCCAGCGGGCCTGCCGCGCTCTCGACCTCGGCTT
>CBDVAK010000083.1:0-12249 GCA_965371945.1 uncultured Candidatus Competibacteraceae bacterium | reverse complement strand
GCCGCTGTCGAGCTTACAGGGATGTATTCACAGCGCGTCCCGGAAGGCGGTACGCTCACCCACACTGCCCCGGGTTAAGCGCTTACTTCTGTCAACAAAACTACCCACCTGCTGTATTTTCAGTCCCACCGCTGCCCTGCGGTTGCGCCAGCGCCAACTTCCTCCTAGACTCTGTTGCATAACTACCATTCGCGTTGCGATGAAACCACGCACGCGTATTGAACGTACAACAAGGTGTCACGCTGTCATCAAATGTACCCTTCACGGGTGTACGCTTGAGGGCGGGACACCCCCGGTGCCGGGGCTCAACCAGAGCGCAGCCACGGCGTTACGTTTGAGGAGGATTCAGTTATGCCTGCAGTTCGATTCACCACTCTGACCGCGGCAGCCCTGGTTTCGCAGGCGTTGCTCATCAACCCGGCTTGGTCACAATCAGCAGTGGATGCTGACACCATCGACGAACTCAAACAGATCATCCAGCAACAACAACAGGCGCTGGAGGCTCTGCAGAAAAGAGTTGAGGCGCTGGATCAGACCACCGCTACCCTGTCCGCACAGGCCCCGGTCAGTGCGACACCCGAAGAACAGCGCACCCTGGGCTTGCCGGAACCCCGTGATGCCGCCGGCGTGATCTCCTCCGGCCAGGATCGCATCAAGCTGTCAATTTCCGGCCAGATCAACCGTGCAGCTCTGGTCACGGACGACGGTCAGGAAAAGGACTACTTCTTTGTCGACAACGACAACAGTTCCACCCGTTTTCGGTTTATCGGCGCAGGCCAGGTGACCGATGATTTCTCGATCGAGACCGCGCTGGAAATGCAGGTCGAGTCCAACTCCACGGCGGACGTCAACCAGGAGAAGGAACAGGCCGGGTCATCGATCACCAACCGGCGCGCCGAAGTCCTGTTCAAGAGCAAGAAATTCGGCACCGGCTATCTGGGCCGCGGCTGGACCGCATCCGACAACTCCGCCGAAGTCGATCTTTCCGACACCTGGGTGGTGACCTATTCAGGTGTCGCCGACATGGCATCCGGCATGAAGTTCCGGGAGAAAGGCACCAACCAGCTCACCAGCTTCAACGTGTTTGACATGTTCGACAACCTCGACGGTCTGGGACGCGACGACCGGATTCGCTACGACACCCCGAACTTCGGTGGCTTCAGCGGTGCGGTGTCGGCCACCACCCAGGCCAACCAATGGGACGCCGCGCTCAACTATGCCGCCGAACTAGGTTCCTTTGAACTCGCGGCTGCCGCGGCCTATTGGAAGGTCAACAGCAAAGAGGATCTCAACGTGCCCGCGTTCGACGACCCGGGCCGCAAAGACGGTTACGACGGCTCGGTATCCGCGCTGCATAAAAGCGGGCTCAATCTGACCCTTGCCGGCGGCAAGGCCAATGCCCAGCGCGGCGGTCGCGACGACCAGAGCTACTGGTACGTCAAAGCCGGTTATATCGCTGAATTCTTCAACATTGGCAGCACCGCCTTTTCGATCGACTACTGGGATGGTGACAGCTACGTGCAGAACGACTCGACCTCGAAGTCCTACAGTCTCGCCGCGGTGCAGAATCTCGAAAAATACGGCACCACATTCTATGCCGCCATCCGTCGCTATGACCCGGATCTGAAAACCCGCAACCTGCACTCACTGGATACCGCCATGCTCGGCGTCCGCGTCAAGTTCTGAGTGTCACGGACCTTGCCGCGGAGCACGCTATCGTGATCGATTCCGGACCGGGCCGGAGTATGGGCAAGACGCTGGCAATGCTGGCTGTCACGTTACTGGTGACAGCCTGCTCCGGTGTCGAGAGCAAGCCTTTCAAGTACACGCCCGGGTCGGAGATCCCCCCTGGCCCGGGTCTGCTGTCAGGACAAGAGGGAGAGTGGTCATGGGGCTTCGGCGGCAAGGTGCCCCAGGACCCGGGCCAGGATGGCGAACCCGAGGTTCCCTCCAAGGAATTCGAGCCACTGCCGAGACAGTAGTAGCACGCGATCAGCGCGCGCCGGCCACCACGATGGTGACGTCATCGTCGTAACTACTGCCCTCGCAGTGGCTGGCGAGGGCCTGGACGATGACTTCCTTGAGTTGCGGGGCGCTGGCGTCGGCATTGTCACGGATACATGCTTCCAGCCGTTCATGCTCGAACATCTCCCCATCGCGGCTGCGTGCCTCGGTGACACCGTCGGAATACATCACCAGCAGATCGCCGCTCTCCCAGGATCGTTCCTTCTCCGTGAAATCCCAACCGTACAGATCCTGGATTCCCAGCAATGGGTCCAGCGCCTCCAGTTTCTCCAGGTTGCCGGTACTATGGCGCAGGTGATAGGGATAGATGTGTCCCGCATTGCAGTAGCGCAACCGGGAGTGCAACGGGTCGAACACCACGTAGCAACTGGTCATTAACAGACTGCGCTGTATCGACAACGACAAAGTGCGTCCCATCGCCGGCATCACCGCGCGTGGCGAGTAATCGAGCCGGGCCTGGGTGTGGAGACAGCTCTTGGCCATAGCCACGAACAAACCGGCGTAGAATCCGTGTCCGGTGACGTCGCCGATGATCATGCCGAGCTGCCCTTCGTCATAGGTCATAAAATCGAAGTAGTCACCGCCTACTTCCGCCGCCGGGCGGCAATAACCCGAAAACTCTATTACGTCGGTGCACAGATCACCGGCCGGCAACATTCCCATCTGTATCTCGCGGGCGCGCTTGAGATCCTGGCTGATGCGCTCCTGTTCGAGCAGCAAGTCCACCTGGTTGAGGGTGCTGGCCCGTAGCTTGCGGGTCAGAATTCGCAGGATTCCGGAAGCCACCTCAGGCCAGCGCCGCACCATCTGCTGAAAACTGCCGCGCTGCCATTTGAGCGTCTTGAGATCGGTTTCAGCCACCGCGGCGGCGCTGCGCGGGCCGCTGTCCAGCAACGCGACCTCGCCCACCCACTGCCCGGCTTCCGCAACCAGCAGCGGCACGCCATCGCTCTCGACTCTTAGTTTGCCTTCCACCACCAGGTAGACGCCGTCACCTTCTTCGCCCTTGTCGAACAACTTGGCGCCGCGCTGGTAGTCGCGCATCTCCATGGACGTCAACACCTCGCGCAGCTGCTCGTCGGGCAACCCGGCCAGCAAGTCCGTACCTCTCAGCAACTCCAGCAAGTCCATGGTCTGAGCATACTCCTGAAAGCGGACCGATAGTGACAGCGCCCGGGATTGTATCCGCTGCGGTGATGGTGACAAATGCCCACAGCATTGTGACCCACTTCACAGTGATCTCCCCGTGCTCGCGACACACTATGCATCACAACCGGGATCGACCACACCCGGAAGGCTGACAAAAGAGGCGCGACATGCAAGCGATCCAGACTCGACACCGTAGACGCTCAGACCTGTCTTCGGGCGATTTACTGACTGCCTGGGGCTTGGCGGGTGTATTGATAATCGCCCTGCTGTCTCTGTCGGTATGGCAGTGGCTGTAACACACGTCGCGCGGACACTGACAATTCGGTCGAATTGTTGGACACTGGCCACCTTGCAGCAAGCCAGCGGACAGACCCACACACGTGCAAGTTGCCGAACACGCGGATCTGCGAGCCTTCAACAGTTTGCGGGTTGCAGCCAGAGCCCGTTACCTGGTACGGCTGACTGAAGCCGGGCAGATTCCTGAACTACTCGAGCTGCGTCAACATCATGCGCTACCACTGCTGGTGCTCGGTGACGGCAGCAACGTGCTGTTTCGGTCCGACTTTGACGGGCTGGTGGCGGTGGTCGCCTGGCGGGGCATCGAAGTGCTGGAGGAAAGCGCCGATACCGCGCTGGTGCGGGTAGCCGCGGGAGAAAACTGGCATCAACTGGTCAGGCAACTGCTCTCGCGCGGTCTCTACGGGCTGGAGAATCTGTCACTGATACCCGGCACCACCGGTGCCGCCCCGGTGCAGAACATCGGTGCCTACGGCATGGAGTTGTGTCAGCATTTCGACTCGCTGCAAGCAGTCCGTACCGACAACGGTGACTCGGAGCGTTTTGACCACGAGCGGTGCCAGTTCGGCTACCGCAGCAGCATCTTCAAAAATAGCCCTCGAGACCGCTATCTGATCACTTCAGTGGCGCTCGAACTGTCGAAACACAACCAACCGCTACTGACCTATCCCGGCCTGCGCCAGGAGTTGGGAGATCTACCCGTGGAGCGAATCGACGCCACCGCTGTCAGCGATGCGGTCTGCCGAATCCGCACGCGCAAGCTTCCCGACCCCACCACGCTTGGCAATGCCGGCAGCTTTTTCAAGAACCCGGTGGTCACATCCGCGGCGCTGGATGGACTGCTGGACTCGTTTCCCCACCTGCCACACTGGCAACAGGCAAACGGCGAATACAAACTCTCGGCAGCCTGGATGATCGAAACCTGTGGCTGGCGCGGATATCGTCGGGGCGACACCGGGGTACATAACCAGCACGCCCTGGTGGTTTGCAACTATGGTAGCGCCAGTGGTGCCGATATCTGGGCTCTGGCCTGTGATATCCGCGCCTCGGTGGAACAGGCGTTCGGAATCCGTATGGAACCCGAGCCTCGAGTGATCTAGTGCGCCAGGAGCCTTGTCTGCCGCAGATCAGTCTCTGCCCGAACAGCCTCTCACACCCAGGGATTCACCCCGGCGCCAACCGGATCGAACGCAACATCGCATCGAGGCGTACATCCTGGTCGCGTACCTGCCAGCGCACCAGATCACCGATGGAAACCAGGCCTACCAGTCGCTCGCCCTCCACCACCGGGATGTGACGGCAGCGGTTCTCGGTGATCAGGATCATGGTGTCTTCTATGGAGGTCGCCGGGCCCACACACAGAGGGTCCCGGGTCATCACCTCCTCGATGCGGGTCGAGACCGCGTGACGATTGCCCTCCACAACCCGGGCCAGCACATCGCGTTCGGTAAATATCCCTACCAACCGCCCTTCGTCCATCACCGGCAGAGCACCGATGCCATGTTGGTTCATGCGTTTTGCCGCGTCGCAGACGGTTTCCCGGGGTGATGCGGAAATGATCTCATTACCTTTGAATTCAAGCAGTTCTGCGATACGACTCTTCATCATCCCCTCCATACTCGCAGCGTTCGGATTGGTCTTCGCACACATGAAGATAGTGGGCGCAAGACTCCGCCGCCAGTTTTCGATGACGGTCACCCGCCGCCAGCCCGGACACAAGCGGCACTTGGGTTGGCCTGACAACACGCATTGATCAGCCTGCCTCGCTGGCAGTAATATCAGCATATGGTGATATTGGAGCGTGGGTAATGGAGCTGCAACCGTCCGAGCTTGAGTTCGAGTGTTCATTGCACCCCGACTCCGACAGTGGACTGGACAGCTATCTGGTCTTGTTCGCCGGGCGCGCCCTGCACTGGGATGACGACACCGCCGAGCTGGTCAGCGTCGGCAGCATCAAAGGCGTTCGCGTCGACCTGGCGACCGCCAGAGCAGATCACCTCGATCTGAACGAATTGCTGGACGCGGCATCCCAGCACCTGTCCGAGTTCAATGTCGCCGTTGTTCACGGCGACATCTGCGAACTTGCCAGCAGTACTTCCGGGGATACCCTCACCCCACCTTGCGAATGTCTGGTGTTCGTCGAAAGCCTGGAAGTAGAGCCCACTTGGCGTGGCCGGGGCGTTGGTACCTTCATGCTCCGGAAGCTGGGTCAGGTGATCGATATGGAGGACGGCCTGCTTAGCCTGAAAGCCTATCCCATCGTCCACCATCAGGATGACATCATCACCCGTTCAGACATCGAGCGGGTACACCACTTTTATCGCCGCCTGGGTTTCGAACCACTGACCGGGCACTACATGGTCAAGGACGCCCGCCAGTGCGAGCCGTTGCGAAAACGTCGCCGCGGCAGGCTGACGGTCCCGCAAGACGCCACCCGCACCCAGGCCACCACTGCCAAGGCCCCGGGTTGTTGAGAAGTTTCTCCCACTGATCCCAACAGCGGAAGCTTGCCCCGCCGTTGACGACGCTCGTAAACGCGCAATCCTTGATCTAGATCAAGGATTGCGCGTTTACGAGACCTTACCCTCTTGTAAAGAACATGCTGTCCGAAAGTGGCGCGCCGCGGATACGCATGCTGGACGGCCTTGGACGAGCAAGTTGGTTGCGCCTGCCAGGCCAGCGGACTCGCGACGCCACGGTAATTGCCGCCAGAAAAACGACAACTGATCGCTAGCCCCACCAATCCCAAAGGATATCCGGAGGCCAAGATGCCGCAACAGACAGACCCCCAACACCAGCTGGAGCGCATACCATTCTGGCAGCGAGTGATGGACAACCCCTTCCTGCTGCTCTTCCTCGGCGTAGTGATACCCACAGTCTTCTACATCATGTGGGGAATCATGGAGATCGTAAACATTCCCGTTGCCGAATAGAGGGGCTGGACCCATGACTTCCTATATGCCACCCAGCGAAAGAATCTGGTGGAAACAGCCGGTCGGCCGACAGGAACTGATCTGGATCGGACTGGCCCTGGTCTGGTGCATGGTGCTGTTTTTCATGATGCCGTACTGGCATGTCTACGGAAAACAGAACCTGTCCACCGAGGCGTACCAGACCACCCCCAAGAAATTCGAGGCCAGAGTCAACGAAATGGTCGCGCAGTACCAGGTGGGCGAGGAGAACGGTATGCCCGTCGTGCGCCCGCCCCCGGGCAGCGATGTTTACCTGCTCGCGCGGCTATGGCAGTGGTATCCGGTATTGGAGTTGGAGAAGGACCAGAGTTACAGGCTGCATCTGTCTTCCCTGGACTGGCAACACGGTTTTTCCCTGCAGCCCGTCAACATCAATATGCAAGTCGTACCGGGCTACGAGATGGTCCTCACGATCACCCCGGACAAGGCTGGGGAATACGGGGTGGTGTGCAACGAGTACTGCGGCATTGGCCACCACACCATGCTGGGTAAACTCTACGTGAAGGAGTGAGGACGATGGCACGGTTCAGAGTCTGTCCCGATTCAGGTTTCTATTTCGACAGGTCCGCGGAAAGCCTGATCAAGGTGAACGCGGTGGCTGCCGTGGTGTCCCTGCTGCTTGCAGGCATCATGGGGCTCGGGGTCATCCTGACCCGCTGGCAGACCATTCATCTGCTACCCGCCGACAAGTTTTACCTGGCCTTGACCTCTCATGGCATCAACGCACTGATTTTTTGGATTATTTTCTTTGAGATAGCCATTCTCTACTTTGCCTCGTCGACCCTGCTCCGGTGCCGCCTGGCAGCCCCGCGCTGGGCATGGCTGGGGTTCGCGCTGATGATCATCGGTGCAGTGGTGAACAACATCGCTGTGTTCCAGGGCAATTCCAGCGTGATGATGACTTCCTATGTCCCCATGCAGGCTGATCCCCTGTTTTATCTGGGTTTGATCCTGTTCGTGGTCGGGGCGCTGATCGGCTGTTTCGTGTTTCTCGGCACCCTGGTAATCGCCAAGGACGAGAACACCTACCAGGGCTCCATCCCGTTGGTGACCTTTGGTGCGCTCACCGCCTGCATCATCGCGATCTTCGCCATTGCGTCGGGCGCCATTATCCTCATCCCGACGTTCCTATGGTCCATCGGTTACATCAATCACATCGACGCCGAGATGTACCGCATCATCTGGTGGGGTCTGGGCCACTCGTCCCAACAGATCAACGTGGCCGCCCACGTTGCTGTCTGGTACCTGATCGCCGGTGTCCTGTTCGGGGCCCGTCCGATGTCCGAGAAGGTGAGTCGCGGCGCCTTCTTGCTGTATATCCTGTTTCTGCAGCTCGCATCCGCTCACCACATCCTGGTGGACCCGGGGATCAGCGCCGAATGGAAGATCTTCAACACCAGTTATGCGATGTACCTGGCGGTACTGGCCAGCCTCATACACGGGCTCACGGTGCCCGGCTCGATCGAGATCGCGCAGCGTTCCAAAGGCCTGACCAAGGGTCTGTTCGAATGGCTGCGCAAAGCGCCTTGGGACAACCCCGTTTTCTCCGGTTTCTTCATCTCGCTGATCATCTTCGGCTTCATCGGCGGGATCACCGGAGTGGTCATGGGTACGGAGCAGATCAACCTGATCATCCACAACACCATCTACGTACCGGCGCATTTCCATGCCACCGTGGCCGTCGGCACAACCCTGACCTGGATGGCGTTGACCTATCTGCTGATCCCGGTACTGTTCCGAAGAAAGCTGTTTCTGCCGACCTGGGCAAAGTGGCAGCCCTACGTGTTCGGTGGCGGCATGACCTTGTTGATACTGTTCCTGCTGGGTGCCGGCACGCTGGGTGTCCCCCGCCGCCACTGGGATATAGACTTCACCGGCTCGCTGTTCACTTTTCAGTATCCGGGCACCGCCTACATGATGATAGCGGTGGCTGGAATCGGCGGCGTGCTGGCCGTGATCGGTGGTGGCATGTACATCATCGTGACCGTGGGCTCTCTGATCTTCGGCGAAAAACTGGACGCGTCCGCGGGCCTGTTGCAGAGCTTCGGAAAGTATCTGGCGCCCGCCAGCTACCCGGTGGAGACTCCCGAGCAGCTGCCCATGGCTCCCAAGCTGGTCGTCGAGGAATATGGCTCCGGCGGATTCGAGGCGCCGGGAACTTTTGTTCTGGCTCTGTTGCTGCTGGCTTCGTTTATCGTCTACTACTTCATCAACTGGGACTATCTGTCCTCAGTGTGGCCAATGGGGTAGTTTCCGCGGCAAGGCAGGGACGTGTGGACAAGCTCCCGTCCCTTGCCTGCACCCTCTTGTTGGACCTGGATCCAGTCGGTACCTGACCTGGGGTGGAACGACCTATGAACAATCTGCCCGAGACACTCAGACAGCTGTCGGACGTGTTCAAACTGAGAATCGGTGTGGTCATGATGTTTACCGCACTGGTAGCAGCCGTGGTGGCGCCAGGGCGTTCACTAAGTGCCTGGGAAGTGCTGATCCTGGCGCTGGCGGTACTGATGTGCGCAGCCAGTGCCGGCGCTTTCAATCAGTATTTCGAGAGCGACCTCGATGCCACGATGCGTCGCACCCGCAACCGCCCGTTCGTGACCGGTCGGTTTCGCAGGAGCCCCGCGTGGATGATGCTGATCGCACTGTTACTGGTAGTCGGCGTGACAGCGGCCGCAGTAGTGCTCAACAGTGCGGTAGCCATCTATGTGTTCCTGGGGGCGTTCTTCTACGCGATCGTCTACACGGTCTGGCTGAAACGGCGCACGTGGATGAATATCGTCATTGGCGGTGCATCCGGTAGTTTTGCCGTACTCGCGGGCGCCGCGGCGGTGGACCCGGCCATGAGTCCGGTACCACTGTTGCTGGCCCTGGTTCTGTTCTTCTGGACGCCTTCTCATTTCTGGAGTCTCGCGATCGCCCAGCACCAAGACTATGCAGCCGCCGGCGTCCCCATGCTGCCAGTGGTCGTCGGTGACCGGCGCGCCGCCGAGATGGTACTGGCCAACACTTTGATCCTGGTCGCTATCTCCGTCCTGCCCGCGCTCTACGGCATGCACTGGATCTATCTTACCGGCGCCCTGGTGGGTGGTGGATATTTCATCTACAAGAACCTGCAGATGGTACGTGATCAGTCACCAAAGGTTGCAATAGGCAGTTTCCTGGCCTCCCTGGTACAATTGATTCTTCTGTTGTGCGGCGCTGTTGTGGATGTATTGCTGTTGAGTTGAATACGCACCGAACACCACTCAGGCGATTGGCATCATTGTGTGGGCTGTGTCTCATGCTCTGTCCTTTGGTTGTCCTGACAGTATCCGCGGAACCCGGATTGGCGACTCCGAGCCCGCAGCAAGCCGGCTCCTTCGACTACCAGACGGCGCTGGCTGTCAGTCAGGCAGCAATCGGCAACCAGACAGGCGATTATCCGGCGCTGGACGCCACCGGCAAGTCATTGTCACTGGCTGCTTTCAGGGGCAAGCCGATGGTACTGAGTTTTATATACACGAGCTGCTACGAAATCTGCCCCATGACCACACGCTATCTGGGAGACATGGTGGACAAGGCACGGGACGCCCTGGGGCAGGACAGTTTCACGGCCGTGACCATCGGTTTCGACACCCAAACGGATACTCCGGATGCGATGCGTCACTTTGCCAGCAAGCAAGATATCGACGACCGTGGCTGGCACCTGCTCAGCATGCGCGCCGGGGACGTGGAATCACTGGCGAACGAGGTCGGGTTCCTCTATTACCCGAAACCCCATGGGTTCGACCATCTCATTCAAACCACCGTGATCGATGCCCAGGGGCGGGTCTACCGTCAGGTGTACGGGCAAGCTTTTGCCACCCCACTGCTGGTGGAACCATTGATGGATCTGGTGCTGGGTCGTGAGCGACCGGAAGAGACGATTCTTGCCGATCTCGTCAACAAGGTTCGGTTGTTTTGCACCATCTACGATCCCTCCCGCGATGGCTACTACTTCAACTACTCCCTGTTCATAGGAATGACTATCGGTGCACTCATCATCGTGCTGGTGAGCGTATTCCTGGTGCGGGAAATTCTACTGCGCAGACGAACCCAGGCCACTTGACTGGCCGTCGATGCTCATTAACCCCGTCAAGCGGGCCTATCTGGCCCTGGAATCCTGGTTCAACCTGTCTTTCGGACCCGATTGGAACCCGCTCTATCACCTCGGCACCCTGACGTTTTTCTTTTTCTGGGTGGTGCTGGTCAGCGGCATCTATCTGTTCATTCCGTTCCATGGCAGCATCGATGGCGCCTACGCGTCAGTGGAGTGGATGACTCACGAACAGTGGTACGCCGCCGGTATCATGCGCAGCCTGCACCGCTATGCTTCCGACGCAGCGGTGGTCACCGTACTCCTGCATATGTTCAGAGAGTTTGCCCAGGGTCGTTACCGCAGCTTTCGGTGGTATTCCTGGTTCACCGGCGTACCCATGCTGTGGATGCTGGTACTACTGGGAATCACCGGCTACTGGCTGGTGTGGGACGAACTGGCATTGTATGTTGCCCTGGGCTCCGCGCGGCTGATCGATGCCCTGCCCATCTCCTTCGGCTCCATGACCCGCAACTTCCTGGAAGGCGGGCTCACCGACCGCTTCTTCATACTCATCGAATTCCTGCATCTGCTGGGGCAACCCATCGTGCTGGTGTTCGGGCTGTGGATTCATGTGCGGCGTCTTTCGAACGTCAATATCAATCCACCACGTGGGCTTGCAATCGGTTGCTTTCTGGCTCTGCTGGCCCTGTCGCTGGCCAAACCCGCGCTGAGCAACGCTCCGGCGGACCTGTCTTCGATCCCACAGGTATTGAATCTCGACTGGTTCTATCTGAACGTCTATCCGCTGCTGGATCACTGGACCGGGGGCCAGACCTGGATGCTGACCATCGGCATCACAATGCTGCTGATGATGTTGCCCTGGCTGCCGCCACAGAAAACCGGGGCCGCCGCCGAGGTCAATCTCAGCGAATGCAATGGCTGCGGTCAGTGTTTCGACGACTGTCCATTCGATGCCATCTCCCTGCAGGCACGCACCGACGGCGCCCGCCATAAGCACGAGGTCGTGGTGCATCCGCAGCTGTGCGCAGCCTGTGGGATCTGTGTGGGTTCCTGTCACAAATCCAATCCGTTCCGCCAGGCCGCCCTGACGCTCGAAACGGCAATAGACATGCCGCAGTTCCCTATTGATGCCGTTCGTGCCAAGACCAGAACCGCACTCGCGACCCTGGAGGGTGACGCGAAAGTACTGGTATTCGGCTGCGAGCACAGTTTCGACGTAAGTCAGTTGAGCGGCAGTGACACCGTCGGCATCAGCCTCTTCTGTACTGGGATGGCCCCACCTGCGCTCATCGAGTTTGCTTTGAGCAAAGGAGCCGACGGCGTCATGGTGGTGGGCTGTCGTGAAGTGGACTGCTTCTATCGGTTTGGCAACCGCTGGATGCGGCGCCGTCTCGACGGCGAGCGCAAACCCTATCTGCGAGACCGGGCCGACCCCCGGCGTATTCTGGTCCAGGGCGCCGCCGAGACCGACCGAAACAAGCTGGTAAATGCGTTGACGGAATTCAAAGCCAGGCTCATTTCCCTGGACAGCGAGTCCGAACCTGCGAAGGTGGTCGAGGGCAATGACTGAACTTCGTTCCCGCTGGCTGCGCTACCCGCTGCAGGCGGTCAACTATCTCGTCTTCATGATGCTGGTCTGGTATTTTTCTGTCGCACCCCGCGTGTATCCGCTGGCGGAAAACGAGGCAGTGGTAACCATGGCTTTCGGTCATGCCGGTGAGCTCA
>CBDVAK010000082.1:0-12275 GCA_965371945.1 uncultured Candidatus Competibacteraceae bacterium | reverse complement strand
CGTTCCAGCACCGTGCGCGGCGCCAGGGTGAATCCGGTGCTGGCGAAGTAGGTCAGCAGGTCCTGCTGCGTCCAGCTTGCCTGGGTGCGCAGTTCACTGCAGTTTCGGCTGCGGGCCTCCGCTTTCAGTGCCTGGACCAGTTGATCACCGATGCCCAGTCCCTGCTTTTCCGCCTGCACACCCAGAGCATCCAGTACTGCCACGGGCTGCGCGGCGCCAAACTCGCCGTGGAGGATGTGCGCCAGCAGAAATCCGTGAATTTCCTCACCATCCCGGGCCACCAGCCCGATGTAGGCATCTGGAGTGGCGTCCCTCGCCTGTTGCCTTTTGTAGAAGAAATCGGAGCGCGTGCCTGCACCCAGATCCCTGTCCAGCGCGATCATCTGCTCGAGATCCCCGGCTACCGCCGCGGCGATCCGCCACTGTCTGTCGCTCATGTCCGCATTCCTCTAGCAATCGTTCCTTGTTACCAGGTGTCGCTACGCGATGACGCCGCTCCAGCGAGAATACCGCTGGGGTGTCTTCGAGACCGGTTCAGCCGTGCATGGCCTCGTACTTGGTCATCAATTCCTCGTTGGTTTCCTTGAACTCGGGGTTGGGCACGATGCAGTCCGGTGGGCATACGAGCTGGCACTGCGGTTCGTCGAAATGGCCCACGCACTCGGTGCATTTCATGGGGTCGATGGTATAGATCTCGTCGCCCTCGCTGATGGCGTCGTTGGGGCACTCCGAAGGGCAGGCGTCGCAAAGTGTGCAGTCTTCGTTGATCATCAATGCCATGTCATATTCTCCGGGTTCGTGTTGTAGCGGTCTGCCATGCCTGTAGGCTGAGGTGGTAAGTCCGTCTGTTGACCAGTTGTGTTCCTGTCAGGATGCTTTTGCCAGCTCGTTGAGTCTGGCCAGCTTGTCGAAACGGAAAGCACCCCACAGCGCGGCGCCGATGGCGCCTGCGTAGGGCGAGTCCGGGTGATTGCAGGCCGTGAGCTTGAGCTTTTGCTTTGCCATTGCTTCATTGATGGCCGCCAACAGGCCTTCGTCCAAAGCCAGGCCACCACTCAGAAAGGTGATACCTTCGCCGGCTTTGATGATGCGCAGCAGTTTGGCGAGACGCCCGGCCATGGAGATGTGTATGCCCTTGAGAATGTTGGGCGCCGAGATGCCTCGCGAGACCATGTTGATGACATCGGTTTCGGCCAATACCGCGCAGATGCTGGAAACGGTTTCCGGGTTGTCTGCCTGTTTGGACAATTCACCGATTTCGTTTTGTGCGATACCGAGATAGCGCGAGATATTCTCCAGGAACTGACCCGAGCCCGAGGCACACTGACTGGTCATGCGGTAGCTCAGTACCTTGCCCTGCGCATTGACCTTGATCGCCCGGCCGTGCAGGGCGCCCATGTCCAGTACCGAGCGCGTCTCCGGCTGCAGGTAGATTGCACCGCGAGCGTGGGTGGTCATGGAGTAGAAGTGACCGGTGGAAAATCTGGCGTTCTCGCCTTCACCGGTGGTGGCGGTGTAGTCGACGTCATGCTCGGTCAACCCGGCTTCCTCCAGAACCTCATCGAAGCCGCGTCTGGCCAGTTGCATGGGATCGCGCTGGCGGATCTTGTCGTTGCGCCGGGCCAGCCACCGGCTGTCGTCACCCTCGACCTCGAACAGCACCGTCTTGACCGCGCCGGTGCCCACGTCTATGCCAGCAGTGATGCTCATGAGTTGCTCTCCCCGGCACGCCGGGCGAACTCTGCCGCGCCCAGGGCTCCGGTGTAGATGGAATCGGGGTCGATGTTGATGGTGACCTGTCCATAGTTCTCTTCCACCAGTATTTTCAGTTCCTTGACCGCCGCCTCGTTCTTGGCCACGCCACCGGTAAAGGTGAACTCGTCGGTGATGCCGCCGGAGCGGGAGATGATGGACATGGCGCGCAGGATGATGGCGCGGTGCAGTCCGGCCATGATGTTGGCCCGTTTTTCACCCAGCGCCAGCCGGTCGCGAAGCTCAGCGCCCGCGAACACGGTACAGGTGGAGTTGATGCGGATGGTCTTGGTGGCCTTCATGGCCATGGGCCCCAGCTCGTGCAGACCGAGATTCATCTCGTCGGCGATGTAACCGAGATAGCGCCCGCAACCGGCCGCACAGCGGTCATTCATCTGAAAATTGACCACGATGCCCTTGTCGTCCACCTGTATGCCCTTGGTGTCCTGACCGCCGATGTCCAGGACCGTGCGGGTGCCGGGGTACATGAGGTGGGCGCCCAGACCGTGGCACAGGATCTCCGAGCGGATGTGTTCCTTGGGGAAGGGCAGTCGCACGCGGCCGTAACCAGTGCCTACCACGTAGATTTCGTCCAGTTCGATGCCCAGCGCCTCGCGGATGGGCTGTTTGATCTGTTCCGGGTCGATGGTGAGATCCTCCTCTTTCAGAATCCGGTCCAGCGCCCGCAGGAACTTGCCCTCCATATCTTCCGAAGGTGGTCTGTTCTCGACGTCGATGATGGCTTTGTCGTAGATATTGATCAGGTTCTCGAACTGGGTGCCGTGGGCCTTGGCCACTGCCTCGGCCACGTTCATGTATTCGGAACCGGCCAGATCGCGGAAGAAGTCCGACTTGCGTTTGACGCCGGGGGCAAACAGTCTTTTCAGCTTGAGGCGCAATTGTTCAAAGGTTTCCGTCAGCACATCGCGGATTTGTTGATGCTGGTTCTGGTAGCGGGCATCGTCTGCAATATGCTCGCAGGTTTGTTGCAGATCGCTGAGTTGCTCCAGAAACAACTCGAGCCGGAAGTTGCGTTCCAGGTGGTCAAGCAGCCGGTCCACCTCCTGTTGCAGACCGGGCAGCGTTTCCAGGGCGCGGCGAAACAGGGTCAGCCGGGTGCTGATGAAGGCCTCCAGCTTGGCGACCCGGCTGGCGGTGTCATAGTTGGACCGGGAGTTGGTGATACCGCGTCCCAGTACTTCGCCTGCCGCGTCCATGACCACCGCCTTGGTGGTGGTGGAGCCCAGGTCTATGCCGATAAAGCATCTCATGTCGGCCCCCTCAAGCGACCATTGCACTTTGACGTTTCTGGTCGATCATCTGGAAATAACTCTCCAGCCGGTTCTTGACATTGGCGGCGGAGAAATAGCGCGGATCCACCAGGTCGGTCTCGATGAATGCACCCGGTTTGCCGGTACGCTTTTCTATTTCCTGCATCATCAGCAGTTGCCCGGCCGAGAAGCTGTTGCAGCTCTTGATGGAATTGATCAACAGGCCGTCGGCCTGATACTCGTTGACATACTTCTCCAGCATGTCAACGCGGCTGGGTATGTTGCGGTTGGTGTAGCAGCCCAGACAGTATTCGGCCAATGATTCCAGCGGCCGGTCGGGATCGTGGCGGAAACCGAGGTCGTAGACGCCACCCACCTTGGTGTAGGTGCTGGCCACCACCACCGCGCCGTCGTCATAGAACATCTTCCAGAAGTCGCGGAAGCTGGTCCAGTTGGGCGGGCCTTCCACCACCAGACGGTATTTTTCCTCACCCATGTCCCCTTCCGGGGTGACCGGGCCCAGACCCTGGGCGATGCGCCGCTCGATCTCGCTGCGCAGCATCCGGTAGTACTCGATGGCATCCTCGGTACCGCGGAAAGCGGTGAAGATGGGGCCGATGTAGTAGACCCCGCCGAAATAGGCATCGATCGGGGAGCGCACGTTCTTGGCGCTTTCCAGCACCCACACCAGGTTGTCTTCGGCCACCGCGGAGCGGCGCAGATTGTCACGCAGAAGGTCGATGTCGAACTTGACTCCCGAGACCTTTTCCAGCCCCGGGATCACGACTTCCTTCAACTGTTTGACCACGAAGTTGCGCATGTTGTCGGTGATCACGCCGTCACCGGTGTAGGGCACCTGCAGCATCACCGTTTCGCAGCCGTATTCGTGACGCAACAGCTCGAACCATTTCATAAAGGTGAAACAACCGGTGTAGGAGAGCAGCAGCAGGTCGGGTGCCGGCATGGGTTTGCCATTAGGGGCAATGTTGCCCTTGGACATCATGCCGATGTCCGCTTTCACGTAAGTGCAGACATCCTCGGAATGCCCGCTGCGCTCGGCGGCCATGATCATGGCGCCGCTTTTCTTGCGCATGCCGTTGTTGATGGCATTGACTTCCGGCAGGTTGTTGAGCATGCCGAAGCACATAATCAGCTCATTGAGGTTGCCGGGTACGAAGGTGGCGACGATCTTCTTGCCGGTCTCCGCGGTGCTGGTGAGGGCATCGTAGTTGCGCGCGATCATCTCCTTCTGCTTGAGCATGGAAGGCTCTTTGATGATTTCGGTCTGGGGACTGGCGCTCATGATTCAATCCTCTTCAGCGGGCTGTTGTTCCCGATAGACGGGGACCAGGCGTGTTGCTGGTGAAGCCACATACCGCCTAACTCCACAGCTTGATGGAGTCGGCAAAGGTGCCGGCCTGTTCACGGATGGGCTGCATCTGCCCGGAATTCTCCGCATACTTGAAAGAGATATGTGGCACATCGTTGGCGGTCATCTTGTCCGCCAGCATCGGGCGTTCCAGCAGCGCCGGGTCGCAAAAGCTCGGTGCCGCGAAAATGACGCCCTCGGCGGCGTTCTTGTGTACCGACTCCAGCAGGAACTCGCCGACCTGCTCCTTTTCGGTACAGTACTTGGCGGCGGTATCGGCGGAGTGGTGAAGGAAGGCATCGGCCAGATTGGCGATGGGGTCGCCCTCGGTGGGGACGTCTTCCAGCAGCCAGCGATTGCCGAGCATGTAGTCATCGTCGACGATGTAGCAACCGGCCATTTCGATGGACTTGATCAGGTTCAGCGGTGGCTGTTCGCAGAACGAACCGCTGACCACGACGCGGCAGTTGTCGCGCCTGGGTCGGTCTTCCTCTCTGGCTGCCGTCAGGTATTCATCCAGCATGCGGATGTGCTCATCCACGGGTAGTACCTGTCCGGCACGCATCAACAGATAGACCTCGGAACTGGGTACCCGCCAGGGCTCGGCGGAGCGCAGCCCGTATACCTCTCGTACCGTGCGGCGATGCCGGTTGTAGATCGCGATCGAATCGGAGATAGCCTGGTCACTGATCTCTTGTCCGGCCAGTTTGGCGAAATCGCGGCGTAGCTCCTGCAGTTCATTTTGGTAGTACTGGCCGCCGATGTCGTCCTGGTAGTTTTGTGGTACGTCGAAGTAACGCGAGTAGACATGCGGGTACATCAGCTTCCACATCCCGGACAGGTTGCGGATCACGTCGCAGATGCTGGGAAACAGCATGCCGTCGACAAAATCCAGCCGCTTGGTGACGGCCAGTTCGATCGTGGAGCGGGGGATGCGGCAGATGTAGCTCTGGTAGTAGGCGTCGCCGTGGATCACCTCGAGCTGGTCGCCGCCACCGAGTATGCCTATGGGCAGCATGCCGCCGGCATGGATGATTTCCTCCGGCACGTACACGGGCATGAAGCCGACCACCTTACGGCCGGGGACCGCCGCCTTCCAGTCGCGCGGGGCGGTGAAGTCCAGGTCCTCGTAGAGCTGCTCACAGCGTTTGATGATCTCTGCGGTCGTCATGTCAGGGGTTCTCCCACCGGGCGGGACGTTTTTCCAGAAAGGCGTTGAGGCCCTCGACGGCATCGTGGGTGGCCATCAGACCGTCGAGATAAAGACTTTCCACGGTAGTCAGCCGGGCTCTGATGGTTGCCACCTGGCTGGAACGCACCGCCTGCACCGCATAGCGCAGCGAACTGGCGGAGCGGGGTGCGAGATGGCGTTCGAAGTAGTCCAGCGCCGCCCGCTCCGGGTCCTCCGCCACCTGATCGATCAGTCCCATCGCATGGGCTTCGTCCGCGCCGATGCTACGGCCCGAAAACAGCAGGTCCTCGGCATGTCTGCGACCGATACGCTCGGGCAACAGGCAGGAGGCTGCCGGCGCGAACACCGCAAGCTGGATTTCGGGCTGTCCGAGTTGGGCCTCCGGGCTGGCGAACAGCCGGCTGCCGGCACACGCCACTTCCAGGCCACCTCCCAGACACTGGCCGCGGATGGCCACCAGGATGGGCAGCGGCAACTCCAGCATGGCCAGCACCAGGGCATGCAGGGCGGACAGCATGTCAGCGCATTGTCCCGGCAGATGCTCCGCCACACTGGCGCCAAAGCTGAAGTGCGGCCCCTGCGCATCCAGCACTACGCCACGCAACCGCACGGATTCGCCATGTTCCGCCAGCGCGGCGCTCAATGCTGCGATCATGGCGGCATCGACGATATTGGCCTTGGGGCGGGACAGCCGCAGGCGCAACAGTTTGCCGTCATGTTCCAGCCACACCTGTAGCGGGGAGTCAGCCATCTTCGCGGTCCTGGCCCGGCATCAGGCTCTCCACCAGTTCCGGCGTCCACGGCGTGCCTGCGGCAAGAGCCTGACGCAGAGCGATGAAATCGATCTCCCGGCCCACTTCCCGATTGCCCTCGTTGAAGGCGCGAAAGCCGGTTCGTGCCTCGTTCATCATGTTCAGCGCCAGCCAGGCCCGGGAGTTCTCCCGGTTGCGGTTCCAGGCGTTCAGCTTGGGCTTGCGCAGCTCTTCCAGACTCTTGGTCATGCACTCCGGGAAGGTGGTGAGGAGTTTGGCGCATAGTTGTTCCACCGCCTCATCCAGCAGGCTCAGATCCACTTCACCGCGTTTGAGCAGAGCCCGGCCTTGCTTGAACTCCTCGCCGGTCTTGAATTCACCGTGCACGATGCGCCCGTACTCATCGAGCATGCGATCGGTCACCACCGTGGGATTGGCGACGAACTCGCCGTCGATTTTTAGCGCCGGCACGATCTGGGACAGTACTCCCAGCCGATACGCCTTGTGTGCCGAGAAGGACTCGCACAGCGTGGCCGAGACCATGGCCTGTTCACTACCGATCATCACCGGCAGGAAGTCGGTGGACCCGCCGATGGCCGCCGAGCCATGCTTGGGGCCGGCCTGGCCGAAATTGGCCAGGTCCTGGGCGATGGAATAGTCCGCCGCCATGCCGATCTCCTGGCCACCGCCGATACGCATGCCGTTGACCCGGCACACCACCGGTTTGTCGCAGCCCAGGATGGCGCTCACCATATCGTTGAACAAACGCATGTACTGGCGGTATTCCTGCGGGTTACCGGCATAGTACTCGGCGTACTCCTTGGTGTTGCCGCCGGTGCAGAAAGCCTTGTGGCCGCTGCCGGTGAATACCACGGCATTGACGTCCCGGGCGTTGCTGGCGGTGCGGAAGGCGAGGATGGCGCTCTTGACCATCTCAGTGGTGTAGGAGTTGTACTGCGAGGGGTTGTCGAGGGTGATCCAGACGTTGTAGAGCCCTTCGGCAGGGCTGCCGTCGAGACGCTTGGCCGGGCGCTTTTCGTACAATACGCCGGAGGCTGATGGCAGTGGTGCCAGATTGTGATCCACCAGTTGTTGCGGGCGGGTCGCAGCGACGATGGTACGGGTGGTTTTGTTCACTGATGCTCCTTGGCTCAGAGATCCGGGACCAGAATGGCGCGCCTGCTGAGCTGATGGGCGTGGGCCGCCTCGAAGATCGTGTTGATGTCGTCCAGCGGATGCAGCTCGACAAATGGTTTCATCCGCACCTTGCCGGCGAGCACCAGATCCAGGGCCCTGGGGTAATATTCCGGCAGGCAGCCCCAGTTGCCCTGCAGGCGGGCGTTGAAAGCCATCAGGTTGGACAAACGTTGTTCGGTCTTGGCCATGGTGAAACCGACGATGGCCAGGTGGGCGCCGAAGGTCAGCAGGCTGAAGGCCAGGGTCTGCCCGGCCGCGCTGCCCGAACATTCGAAGATCTTCCACTCTGTGGCACGCAGCGCGTGTGCCTTGGCGAAGTCCCGAATCTGCTGTTTGATCGCCCTGCCATCCAGCTTGGAAGCATCGATAATCAGTGCGGCACCGTAGTCCGTGAGCTGCTCCAGCCTGGCAGGGTCGATATCCACCGCCACCACCGTGGCGCCCATGGCGTTGGCGATCTGCACCGCGTAGCCGCCGACCCCACCGGCACCGATGACCACCGCGAGATCTCCCTCGCGAATCTCCGCCAGCATCGCCGCCTGGTAGGGTGTGGTGACGGCATCCGCCAGTACCGCGACTTCGGCCAGACTCATGTCGGCTTGTTCCAGCCGCCGGGTGTCTACGGCGCAAAGCCCCTGCGCCGGTACATTGATGTGGGTGGCGAAACCACCGTGAATGTCGTTGCCGGGCATCTTCTGTGCGCGGCAGATATTGCCCAGACCACGATCACAGAGATCGCACTGTCCGCAGGGTATGACTGCGGGGATCACCACCGCCTGTCCCACGGATACCCCCGTCCCTTCCGCGGTGGCCACCACGTGACCGCTGATCTCGTGTCCCAGGGTCAGGGGCAAAGGCTGTTTGGTGCGTACGCCGTCATACAGAAATCCCAGGTCGGTGTGGCAGACGCCGCAGCCAGCCACCTCCACGGTTACCTCACCCGCTGCCGGTGACCCGGGTTGGAAGCTTTCTTCAACAAAAGGCTTGCCGACTTCGGTCATCAGCCAGCGGTGTCCGGTAGTGCTCATGCGCCCCTCGACGGTTGCAGCGGTGGTCACTTGCTTGTCGTAAAGTGCAGTATATTTCTTTTGACTGAGGTGTCAATGTGCAATATGCTGCCGTTCATGCTCCAAACAGTTCCCCGAGCCCTGTATGCGCAAGCCCAGAGTGTGAGAGCCTTGCGTTTGTCTGCGGTGAGGCAATTTGTCGATAGCCCTGGGTAGTGACATGAACCAGAATTCACGCCCCGGGGGGCAGACCGAGGAAGCCGACAGCCTGTCCATTGCGTTGGTAGGCAGTGGTGGCGCCGGTGTCATGACTGCCGGCAGTCTGCTGCTTGAAGCAGCGGCCAAAGCCCACTGGTATGGCCTGATGACCCGTTCTTCCGGTCCGCAGATACGCGGCGGCGAGGCCGCCGCCATGTTGCGGTTGTCGCCCCGACCGGTGCAATCGCACCAGGATCGCTTCGACGTCTTGCTGGCCATCGACTGGCGCAATGCCGGTCGTTTCGCCCGCGAGATTCCCCTGGACGAGCACAGCCTGATCATCGGCGACCCGGACGGGGAAATACCTGAGGCCATCGCCGCCATGGGCGCCCGCTACGCCGAGCTGCCGTTGGCCAGATTGGCCAAGGAGATCAGTGGTGGTCGCCCCAACATGGTTGCGCTTGGGGTGCTCGGCGCCTTGATCGGATTGCCGCTGAGTGCGGTGACCGATGTGCTGCACAAGGCGCTGGGCAGGAAGGGTGAAAGTGCAATTACCGCCAGTGCCGCCAGTGTCGCGGCTGGTGTGGAGAGCGCCCGGTCATTGCCGGACGTGCCACGAGTTGTGACTGTTGCGAGCGCTGATCGTCCGGTACGCTGGAGTATCACCGGTAACGAGGCGGCCGGACTCGGGGCGGTACGAGGTGGTATCCGCTTCGTGGCCGCCTATCCGATCACACCTGCCACGGAGATGCTGGAGTGGCTGGCGCCGGCATTGAACAAACTGGGTGGCGTGCTGGTGCAAGCCGAGGACGAGCTTGCTTCGATCAACCAGTTACTGGGAGCCTCCTTCGGTGGCGTGCCGGCGTTGACGGCCACCTCCGGTCCGGGGCTGGCGCTGATGATGGAGTCCATCGGCCTGGCAGTGGCCTCGGAAACCCCTGTGGTGGTGGTGGATGTCATGCGTGGCGGACCGTCCACCGGCATACCCACCAAGTCCGAACAATCCGATCTCAATATCGCTGTGCACGGATTGCACGGTGATGCACCGCATTTGGTGGTGGCGCCCACCTCGGTGGCGGATTGTCTGTTCACCACCCAGTGGGCGGTGCATCTGGCGGAGTCTCTGCAAACCGCCGCCATCGTGTTGTCGGATCAGTCGTTGGGGCAGACCCGGGAGATCATCGACCGGCCCGCCGACGTTGCTTTCGTAGGCGGTCGCAAGCTGCAGGCTGGCGTGGTGCAGGATTACCAGCGCTACGCAGTCAATGACTCCGGCGTTTCCCCCATGGCGGTCCCCGGTACAGCGGGTTGTCAGTACACCGCGGAAGGGCTCGAGCACAGTCCCAGCGGCACGCCGAGCAGTAGCGCGGACGATCATCAGCAGCAGCTGGACAAGCGACGGCGCAAGCTGGAGCGGCATGACTACGGTAGTCACTGGGCTTTGATCGAGGGCGATGGTGACATTGCCGTGGTGACCTGGGGCTCATGCTGTGCCGCGGTGCGTGAAGCTCTGGCCGTGTTGCGGGCCGAGGGTCGGGCGGTGCGCCTGGTCGCGTTACGTCTGCTGGCGCCGGCGCGCCCGTTGGAGATGGATGCGGCGCTGGCCGGCGTGCGCCGGATACTGGTGGTGGAACAAAGCCACGATGCACAATTCTATCGCTATCTACGCTCGCTCTACGATCTGCCGGGGCAGGTATACTCGCTGGCTCGCCCGGGCCCCCTGCCGATCCGGCCAAGTGATGTTCGCCAGCGTCTGCGCTCGATCGAGGAAGCATGATGGAAACGGCCGATCAGACCGTGGTCCTCAAGCCCAGGGACTACAAGTCGGCTGTCAAGCCGGTGTGGTGTCCGGGTTGCGGCGACTTCAGCGTGCTGGCCTCCATGACCAAGGCGATGGCACAACTGGAGCTGGCCCCGGAGCAGGTGGCGGTGATCTCAGGTATCGGTTGCTCGTCGCGAGTACCGGCCTACCTCAATGTCTACGGTTTTCACGCCGTGCATGGGCGTGCACTGCCGGTGGCCACCGGACTCAAGGTGGCGCGGCCCGATCTGACGGTGATCGCGGCCGGCGGTGATGGTGACGGTTTCTCCATCGGCGGCAACCATTTCATGCAGGCCTGTCGGCGCAACGTCGACATGACCTACATCGTCATGGACAACCAGGTCTATGGCATGACCAAGGGCCAGGCATCGCCCACCACCGAGCCGGACTGGGACCATAGCAAGCTGACCCCGGGTGGGCCCAAGATCAACCCCTTCTATCCATTGGTCATCGCCCTGGCTTCGGGTGCGAATTTCATCGCCCGCGCCTCCAGCAGCGACCCCAACGGCGCCGCCAAGGTCATCGTCGAGGCCATCTGTCACCCGGGTTTTTCATTCATCCATGTGCTCAGCCCCTGTGTCACCTTTCGCCCCGAACAACGCGAGTGGAAGAAGATCGTCAGGCCCGCACCGGTGGCCCCCACCAGTGATCCGGCCACCGCGGCGAGGCGGCTGATGACGGACGACAACTTTTATCTCGGTACACTCTACACCGGCGACCGCGCCCCTTATCAGCCGGATCTCAACGCAGAGATAGAGGGACCTGCCGAACTGGAGGCGGCTTTCAGGGTATGAATTCTCCTTCGATCAAGACCCGGGCCGAGCTGGTGGCATATATCCTCGCGCTGGAGACCGAGACCATCGAGCGCTATGAGATGTTCGCCGACCAGATGGATGTGGCCAACAACAAGGAAGTGGCGGACATATTCCATGAGCTGGCTGAGCTGAAGCGCCAGTGTCTGCAACGAGCCGAGGACATGGCAGCGGGTGAGCAGATTCCAACGGTCGCATCCTGGGATTCCTGCTGGGGACCAGAGCACGAAGCGGTGTTGCCGGAGGTGGCCGACACCCACTATCTGATGACGCCCCATCACGCCCTGTCGCTGGCGTTGGACGCGGAACGGTGTGTGAACCGCTTTTTCCGCGATATCGCGGCTGACAGCCATTCGTCCGAGCTGAGTTCTCTGGCCGAGGGTTTTGTTACCGAGTGCTCGCAACGACTGATGCATCTGCGCCAGTGGCGTGAACAGTTCCCGCAGCCCGAGGACGGTTGGGACGAGGACCACGACCCTCCCAACCTCCCGGAGTAGGGTCTCCACCCAAACCGCTATCAGGAGCCGACACCATGAACGATTCGCTTACCCCCGGGCTCAGCAAGACTGAAAGGATCGATATCGATCTGGACCGGACCATCGATTTCATGGGCGATGATTGTCGTGTCTATGCTACCCCGGAGCTGGTCCGCGATATCGAGATGATCAGCCGTGAGTTGATCCTCGATCATATCGATGGCGGTGAGGATTCCGTGGGTACGCGTGTTGCGATCGAACATATGGCGGCGACCCTGCTGGGCATGTGGGTGGAAATCAAGGTCACCGTCAGCGAAGTACAAGGTCGCAAAGTGCGCCTGGACGTGACCGCGCGCGATGCGCTGGAGACCGTGGCCAAAGGCAGTCACGAGCGTTTCGTGGTGGACACCGAGGTCACCGCCCAGCG
>CBDVAK010000081.1:0-12297 GCA_965371945.1 uncultured Candidatus Competibacteraceae bacterium | reverse complement strand
TACCGGGACGAGGTGCACCTGCGTTTGAATTCCATGGGTATCAAGACCGATGAATCGTCGAACGAACACACAAACGACCTGCGGCTGATCGGGATATTCATGGCCAGTGGTGAACGCAGGATCGTCTTGCCGGTACGGTTGCTGCGCAGTGAACTGCCCGAACGGCCTGATTTTTTCAAGCAGGCCAGCCGTTACCTGGGGTGAGCCAGAGCGCTGATCACGCATTGGTTTTATCTGTTTCCGTGTGTGCCCGCTATCACTGGCAAGGAGAAGGCTATGGAGAAGTCCGCAAGAGAGACAGGAGTCCTGACGGCCTTGATGGAAAGGATGGAGAAGCAGAGGCTGCCAAGGATACTGGAATTGAAAGACAAGGTTGATCGAGGTGATCGGCTTGAGGATCGGGACATTGATTTCCTGGAACAGGTATTCGCTGATGCATACAAGACAATGCCAACGTTGAATAATCACCCTGAATACCAAGCTTTGGCGGCACGGGTAGTATCTCTTTACAAGGAAATTACCAGCAAGGCTTTGGAAAACGAAAGCAAGTAAGAGAAAGAGCTATCCCTCATTGAGGCTGGATGTTGTAGATCTGGTTTCAAAAACACTGCGGATGGTACGCCTCGCCGGGGCGCTGGCTGGTGTTTCCCTGCTGCTGGCGTTGGGCGGCTGCGAGCGCGGCGATCCCCGCACAGAGCAGCCCCTGGCGGTCAGCGCGGTGCTCGGCAGCACCAGCTCCGAAGGATTTCAGCGGGCCGAACGGGTCCGCGAGTTTGATTTCCCCCGTGACCACGGCGCCCATCCCGGTTTTCGCAACGAATGGTGGTATCTGACTGGCAATCTCACCGCCACGGACGGCCACCCGTTCGGCTACCAGTTGACCCTGTTCAGAATCGCACTGTCGGCGCGTGAACCGGCCGATGATTCGAACTGGCGGGGACGTCAGCTGTTCATGGGGCACCTCGCGATCAGTGATATCGGTAACGGTAGCCATCTGCGACGCGAACGATTCAGCCGTGCGGCGATCGGTCTGGCCGGCAGCAGCAGCGACCCGTTTCGAGTCTGGCTCGAGGACTGGTCGCTACAAGGTACCGGCACCGACCTGTTTCCGCTGCGGGTCTCGGCACAGGACGACGATGATGGATTCCAACTGCTACTGGATACAGATGCCGGGCCCGTGCTGCAGGGAGACCGCGGTCTGAGTCGCAAGAGTGCCGGGGGAGACAACGCTTCCTATTACTACAGCTACACCCGCATCGCCACCCAAGGCACGCTCACCATCGACGGCCAGGACCACCGTGTCGAGGGGCGGAGCTGGCTGGATCACGAATGGAGCACCAGCGCCCTGAGTCGCGATGCCAGCGGCTGGGACTGGTTCGCACTACAACTCGACGATGGTCGCGACCTGATGTTCTACCGTTTTCGAGTGTGCCCGGCCGATCAGCCGGTATGGGGTCAGGGGGTGCTGGTTCAGGCGGACGGCAGCTACACGAAGCTGGATCTGGAGCAGGTGCAAGCGACACCACTAAGCTATTGGCGCAGCCCGGACAGCGGCAACCGCTATCCGGTGAACTGGCGGCTGAAATCCTCGCAGGGCGATCTGGACCTGGAGATTCGCGCCCGTATCCCCAACCAGGAGATGGCGCTGTCCGTACACTACTGGGAAGGTGCGGTGGAAGTCAGCGGCTCCCACAGCGGACAAGGCTATCTGGAGATGACCCGCTACCCGCCTGAGTGCGACCCGTCCGCCTGAGCCCGACTACCAACGACCACTATGGCCACCCCAGCCAGATGGGCCGCAAACATCCGCGCTCAACTACCGGACAATGCCAGCGCCACGATGACACCCTGACATAGCGCCGCGGCAATGGTCAGGCGGATCGCTGTCACCAACCGCTCCGGTGTGTTGGCGTAGCGAAGCAGCGCCACCGAAGCCGGCACCGCTGGCAATGTTGCCAGCAACGCCCACAGCGCCATTGCCGGCAACACCCCGGCATTGACCAGCCCCAGCAGCGACAATGCCGACAAACCGGCCAGCAGCGGGTATCCCCAGCGAGCCCGTTGACGACCCAGGCGAACCACCCAATGCCGTTTGCCGCAAGCGGCGTCAGCAGTCGCATCGGGAAACTGGTTGATGAGCAGTATATTGGCAACCATCAACCCATAGGGGGTCCCGGCAGCGACCGCCAACCAGCCACTATCCCCACTCTGTACCCAGTAGCTACCAAGCGGAATCAGCACTCCGAACCCGGCTGCCACCGTCAACTCTCCCAGCCCGCGCGCATTCAGTTGCAGCGGTGGCGCCGAGTACCCCCATCCCAGCAATACTCCGAGCAGCCCCAACCACAACAACCGCGGCCCGGCCCACCAAGAAAGCACCACGCCAAGCGCTGTGGTTGCCAACAACAGACCAACCCCGAAGCGTGCCATGGCACGATCGCTGAACACACCATTCTGGATCACCCGGCTACCGCCGGTGTACGGGTAGATCCGCTCGGTGTTGATTGCGTCACCACCGCCGAGTGCATCGTAGTAGTCATTGAGTACATTGACTGCGGCGTGCAACGACAGCGCCGCCAACATCGTCCCCAGCACCAGCATCCAATGTGGCGACTGACCGGCAGCGCCGGCTGCTGCCACGCCAAGCGTCACCGCCACCAGCGCGGTCAGCAGGAAAGCCGGCCGGGTGGCGGCGATGTGGCGCACCAGAGCGTGATGGCTCCCGGGACTGGGTTCTGCAGGTGGCATTCGCGCTCCGGATGATGAAAGTCTGGATTATGCCCGCACCCGCGTTGCGACCGCCAACGCTCCGGACTACTGAGAAGTTTCCTATTTGTTTCCGCAACCCTTGGTCTGCTCGGTTACACTTTGCCTGCCCGATCACAGCATCAGAACCGGCCGCACCTGCCGCGGTGGACGGAAACCGGGCACATCACAGGCTGCTTGCCGAGGGGGTCAGACGTGGAACGCGAACGCATGGAATACGATGTGGTGATCGTGGGCGCCGGACCCGCCGGGCTGACCACCGCCATCCGCTTGCGACAACTGGCCCGCGAGCACGGCAGCGATCTCAGTGTGTGCCTGGTCGAGAAGGGTTCCGAAGTCGGCGCCCACATACTTTCCGGCGCGGTCATCGATCCCCGGGCACTGTCGGAATTGTTTCCGGACTGGCAGCAACTGGGAGCCCCCCTCAACACCGAGGCCGGCGATGACCGCTTCTTGTTCCTGACCGAAAAGCGCGCGCAAAAACTGCCCACGCCACCGCAGATGGACAATGCCGGTAACTACGTCATCAGTCTTGGCGATCTGTGCAGATGGTTGGCCGAGCGCGCGGAAGAGCTGGAAGTGGAGGTATATCCCGGCTTCGCGGCGGCGGAGGTGCTCTATGACGGCGACGGCACGGTGTGCGGAGTCGCAACCGGCGACATGGGGCTCAACAAGGATGGCTCTCCGGGCCCCAACCATGAACCGGGAGTGGAACTGCGGGCACGGCAAACCGTATTCAGCGAAGGCTGCCGCGGCTCTCTGACCAAGACGCTGTTCGAACGCTTCGGACTGCGCGAAGGGGTCGACCCGCAGACCTACGGGATCGGCATCAAGGAACTGTGGGAAGTCGACCCCTCGCGCCATCAGCAGGGCCTGGTCATCCACACCGTGGGCTGGCCGCTGGATACGCAAACCTATGGTGGTTCTTTCCTCTACCACCTGGAAAACAACCAGGTCGCGGTTGGTTTCGTTGTCGGCCTCGACTACCGCAACCCGCACCTGTATCCGTTTGGCGAGATGCAACGCTTCAAAACACACCCGGCGATCAGAGGGTATTTCGAGGGCGGACGCCGCGTCGCCTACGGCGCGCGGGCACTTTCCGAAGGTGGGCTTCAGTCATTGCCCCGACTCACCTTTCCGGGCGGCGTGCTGGTGGGTGACACCGCCGGAATGCTCAACGTACCGCGTATCAAGGGCATCCACACCGCCATGAAGTCGGGCATGCTTGCCGCGCAGGCAATTTTCGAATGGAACCGTGCCGGCGCGACGGGTACCGAGGTCGAACGCTACCCTGAGCTGTTGAAAGACTCCTGGGTGTGGCAGGAACTCCGCGAGGTTCGCAATATCCGCCCGGCCTTCCGCTGGGGATTGTGGGGCGGTATCGCTTACTCGGCGCTGGACACTTATGTGCTCCGGGGACGGGCGCCATGGACTCTGCATCATCACGAGGACCACAAGGCACTGCGCAAGGCCAACGAGTGTCCGGCCATCGACTACCCCGCTCCGGACGGCGTGCTCACCTTTGACCGCAATTCCTCGGTATTCCTGTCCAATGTCAACCACGAAGAACAACAACCCTGCCATCTGCGCTTGCTCGACGACAGCGTACCCATCAGCGTCAATCTGGCGCTATACGACGCACCTGAACAGCGCTATTGCCCCGCCGGCGTCTACGAGATCATAGAAGCCGACGGCAGCCTACAGTTGCAGATCAACCCCCAGAACTGCGTACACTGCAAGACCTGCGACATCAAGGACCCGGAACAGAACATCAACTGGGTGGTACCGGAAGGTGGGGGCGGCCCCAACTACCCCAACATGTGAGCGGGGGCCGGGCTAGAACTGTTCCTCCGGCAATGCCATCACCGCTGCGCTACCCGTGGTGACAGCCTCGAGGTAGCCATGGCAACGAGGCATCATATGGGTGGCATAGAACTCAGCGGTGATCAGCTTGGCATTCAGGAAACCGTCGTCGCCCTGAGCAGCATCGAGTAGCCTGCGCGCCGCCAGGGCGGCACGGGCGAGCTGCCAGCCGCCGCAGACGGTGCCTTGCAGCATGAGCAGATCGAACGCCACGCTGCCGGGAACGCTGACATTGTCCATGTAGTGGTCCAGCAGCCATGCCAGAGCCCGCCGATGGGCATCGATACCTCTATCCAACGCTGCGCGCAGGGTCTCGAAGCCACTGCCGGCCGCCGTCAGTTGAGACAGGGTCTCCATCATGTCATCCAGCAGCTCTCGTTGTGCCTTGCCACTGTCACGGATGGTCTTGCGCCCGACCAGATCCATGGCCTGGATTCCGGTGGTACCCTCGTAGATGGTGGTGATGCGGGCATCACGAAAGTGCTGAGCCGCACCGGTTTCCTCGATAAAACCCATACCGCCGTGAATCTGCACCCCCAGCGAGGTCAGTTCCTGCGCCAGTTCCGTCGACCAGCCCTTGACGATGGGGGTCAGCAGATCGACCCGCGCCTGGTGTCGCGCCCGAATCTCCGCATCCTCCGCGCGCAAGGCCTGGTCGACCGACGCAAACGTCGTGTAGGCCACCGCCCGCATGGCCTCGATGGCGGATTTCATGGTCATCAGCATGCGCCGCACATCGGCGTGGTGGATGATGGTGGCGCGACCCGGCACACCGGGCACGCTGCCCTGCACGCGCTCACGCGCATAGTCACGCGCGTGCTGGTAGGCGCGCTCGGAAATGGACAGGCCCTGTACTCCGACCAGCAGGCGAGCGTTGTTCATCATCGTGAACATGTACATGAGGCCCTGGTTTTCCGCGCCCACCAGATAGCCGACCGCACCATCCTGATCACCAAAGCTCATCACGCAGGTCGGGCTGCCATGGATGCCCATCTTGTGCTCCACCGACACGGCGTGCAGATCGTTGCGTCGGGCCGGGTTGCCTTCGGCATCGAGCAGGAATTTGGGTACCACGAAAAGTGAGATCCCCTTGATCCCTTCGGGGGCGTCCGGGGTTCTGGCCAATACCAGATGGATGATGTTCTCGGCAACATCGTGGTCTCCCCAGGTGATAAAGATCTTCTGACCACGGATGCGGTAATGATCACCCTCCGGGACCGCGCTGCAGCGCACCGCCGAGAGATCGGAACCCGCCTGGGGCTCGGTAAGATTCATGGTACCGGTCCATTGGCCCGATACCATTTTTGGCAGATAGCTGTTCTTGAGCACCTCATTGGCATGATGAGCGATCGCATCGATGGCGCCCTGGGTCAGTAGCGGGCACAGCGCGAATGCCATATTGGCCGAGTACCACATCTCCTGCACCGCGGTGGCTAGCAGATACGGCAGGCCCTGACCATCGTATTCCGGACTGAACTGCAGACCGCCCCAGCCACCGTCGACGAATTGCCGGTAGGCTTCACGAAAGCCATCGGCAACCTCCACACCCTGGGGTCCGACCCGCGATCCCTGCAGATCCCCGATACGGTTGAGGGGTGCAAACACCTCCCCCGCCAACCGCGAAGCCTCTTCGAGTATCGCTTCAGCCAGATCGGGAGTCGCCTCCCCATAGCCCGGCAAACCACTGATGGCACCCAGGTCAGCCAGCTCCGTCAGTACGAACTGCATGTCGCGCACGGGGGCGGCGTAGGTGCTCATCGGTTCGGCTCCTGTGTGGATCGCAAACTACTGCGTCTTGGCTAGCTCGCTGGAAAGCTCCGGGATCACCTCGAACAGGTCACCCACGATCCCGTAGTCGGCAACCTGAAATATCGGCGCCTCTTCATCCTTGTTGATGGCCACGATGACCTTGCTGTCCTTCATCCCCGCCAGATGCTGGATGGCTCCCGAGATGCCGACGGCGATGTAGAGCTGAGGCGCCACCACCTTGCCGGTTTGCCCGACCTGGTAGTCGTTGGGGACAAAGCCGGCATCGACGGCAGCGCGCGAAGCGCCTACTGCCGCACCCAGTTTATCGGCAATGTCCTCCAACAGTTTGAAATTCTCGCCATTGGCCATGCCCCTGCCCCCGGATATCACGATGTCGGCCGAGGTCAGGTCGGGGCGTTCGGAACGGGTCAGGTCCTCACCGACAAAGCTCGACAGGCCGGCATCACCGGTGGCGGCCACGGACTCCACGGCGGCACTGCCACCGCTCGCCAGCGCCGGCTCGAAAGCCGTGGTGCGCACCGTAATGACCTTGACCGGGTCCAGGGAACGCACGGTGGCGATGACGCTGCCAGCATAGATGGGCCGAACGAAGGTATCGGCCGATTCTATGCTGATGATCTCCGAGATCTGCGACACGTCGAGCAGCGCCGCCGCACGCGGCATCACATTCTTGCCATCCGTGGTGTTGGCCGCCAGCAAATGTGTATAGCCGCTCGCCAGTTGCACCAGCAGCGGGGCCAGATTCTCGGCAAGCTGGTGCGCCAGCTCGGCGCTGTCCGCCTGCAGCACCCGGGTGACTCCGACCACCTGGCTGGCTGCTTCCGCCACCGCTCCGCAACCGCTGCCGGCAACCAGCAGGTGGACCTCCTGATCCAGTTCGGTTGCCGCAGTGACAACATGCAGGGTCGCCTCCGCCAGTACAGAATTATCGTGTTCGGCAAGTACCAATACGCTCATGTCAGATCACCTGTGCTTCGTTGCGAAGCTTGTCCACCAGTTCCGCGGCATTGCCAACCTTGATCCCGGCCTGGCGTTGCGGCGGCTCCTCGGCCTTGACCAACTGCAACCGAGGGGCCGGATCGACGCCCAGATCCTCCGGGGTCAGTTTGTCCAAAGGTTTCTTTTTGGCTTTCATGATGTTGGGTAGCTTGACATAGCGCGGCTCGTTGAGCCGGAGGTCCGCGGTCACGACCGACGGCAGTTGCAGACGCAGGGACTGAATGCCCCCGTCGATTTCGCGGTCCAGTGCCAGCTCGCCCCCCTCCACCACCACCTTGCAGGCGAAGGCGCCCTGCGACCATCCCAGCAACGCGGCCAGCATCTGCCCGGTCTGATTGCAATCGTCATCGATGGCCTGCTTGCCGACGATTACCAGGTCGGGAGACTCGCGATCCACGATCGCCTTGAGCATCTTGGCCACCGCCAACGGCTCCAGCTCAACCGTAGTCTCCACCAGGATGGCGCGATCCACCCCCATGGCCAGCGCGGTCCGCAGGGTGTCCTGGCACTGGGGCACGCCCATCGACACCGCCACGATCTCGCTGGCGACGCCGGCCTCGGAAAGGCGTATGGCTTCCTCGACTGCAATTTCGTCGAAAGGGTTCATGGCCATCTTGACATTGGCGGTTTCGACACCGCTGCCGTCCGCTTTGGGACGAACCTTGACGTTGTAATCCACCACCCGTTTGACAGCCACCAGAACCTTCATGATCGTCTCTCTATATAGCTTCTGTCTGAATGAACCCGCGACGCGGCATACCGCACACTGCCAGCGCCCCTGGAAATCGTAGCGTCGCCGGGCGAGACTACCACCTCGCGACTAGCCGAAAAAGCCTCGTCGCTGCGATGCAAAGAGTAGTGCAAGCTGGGCCACCGCGCTTGCCACTGGACACCCTGTCCTGACGGTGGACAGGCGCAACCAACCAAGATCCGAAGGAGAGACAATTGAGCGACGAACTACACGGGTACTATCTCGAAGACCTGTCGGTCGGTATGAGCGCAAGCTATGCCAAAACGGTCACCGAAACCGACGTGGTACTGTTCGCCGGCATATCCGGGGACGACAACCCGGTGCACATCAACGAGGAGTTTGCCCGCCAGACCCAGTTCAAGGGCCGTATCGTTCACGGCATGTTCAGCGCCGCGCTGATCTCGTGCGTGGCCGGTACTCGCCTGCCGGGCCCCGGTGCCATCTATATCAATCAGCAACTGAACTTCAAGGCGCCGGTACGGATCGGTGACACGCTGACCGCGACCTGTACCATACGCGAGATCATCGCGGAGCGGAGGCGGGTGGTGGCCGATACGGTGTGCACGGTCAAGGGCAAAGTCGTGGTCGACGGCACCGCCACTTTCATGGTCGACCGGCGACCTCCTGCCTGAGGAAGCCAGGCGGGTGGCGCGGGCACACCCGAAAGCCCACACCTTGCTACACTGGAGCGAGCATACAACAGGGGGGAGACGCAAAAAGTGAATGCACCTGATTTTCTGGTTCACGAGATTCGTGACTCGGTCGGTGTGGTGGTGATCGAAGGGGTACAGGCCGGCCAGCAGCTGAGCGGCTGGGTCATGGATACCGACGAAACCATCGATGTGGTAGCGCTGGACGCCATCCCTCTGGGCCACAAAGTGGCGCTTGTGGAGATCGTGGATGGCGATACCATCATCAAGTACAGCCACGATATCGGCCGCGCAGTGGCACAGATTGGCCGCGGCGGACACGTGCACGTGCACAACGTCAAGACCAAGAGGTGGTAGCCATGAGCAATCCGACTTTTCAGGGCTACCGGCGTGAGAACGGCCGGGTCGGGGTTCGCAATCACGTCATCGTGCTGCCGCTGGACGATTTGTCCAACGCGGCCTGCGAGGCGGTCGCCAACAATATCAAGGGCTGTATGGCCCTGCCTCACCCCTACGGTCGGCTGCAGTTCGGAGCGGATCTGGACTTGCATTTCCGGACCCTGATCGGTACCGGCTGCAACCCCAACGTGGCGGCCGTCGTGGTGATCGGGATCGAACCCGGCTGGACCGGGCGGATCGTCGAGGGCATCCGCGCCAGCGGCAAACCGGTCGAAGGCTTCTCCATCGAACAAAACGGCGACATCGCCACGATTGCCGCAGCTTCGCATAAAGCCAAGGAGTATCTGCAGTGGGCCAGTGAGCTGGCGCGGGAAAGTTGCGACATCAGCGACCTGTGGGTGTCGGTAAAATGCGGCGAATCGGATACCACCTCGGGGTTGGCATCCAACCCCACGGTCGGCAATTTCATCGACAAGGTGGATGCCATGGGCGCAACCACCTGCTTCGGCGAGACGTCCGAGATTACCGGCGCCGAGCAGGTCTGCGCGACCCGGGGCGCAACCGACGCCGTGGGCAGCAAGTTTCTGGCAACCTGGCAGGCCTATATGGATGAGGTCATCGAGCCCAACAAAACCGACGATCTGTCCGACAGCCAGCCCACCAAGGGCAATATCGAGGGTGGTCTCACCACCATCGAAGAGAAAGCTTTCGGCAACCTGGAAAAGATCGGCAGGACAGCCCGCTATGTCGACGTACTGGGCCCTGCCGAGGCACCGGCCGCCGGTGCGGGGCTGTACTTCATGGACACCTCTTCTGCGGCTGCCGAATGCGTGACCCTGCAGGCTGCCGCCGGTTTCGTGGTGCATCTGTTCCCCACCGGCCAGGGCAATATCATCGGCAATCCAATCGAACCGGTGATCAAACTGACTGCCAACCCACGCACGGTGCGCACCATGGCCGAACACGTCGATGTCGACGTATCCGGCATACTGCGCCGCGAACTGAACCTGGACCAGGCGGGCGACGCACTGCTCGAGATGACCTTGCGTACCGCCAACGGCCGTCTGACCGCAGCCGAGGCGCTGGGTCACCGGGAGTTCGTCCTCACCAAACTCTACCGTAGCGCCTGACGCGGCGCGGGGTCTTTTTCAAGTGGCATCCAGCGAGTCGGCCGACATCGTTATCAGCGAGTTCATGGCTGCAGCGGCGGTCGAGTCGCTGTGCCGGAACTATCGGGTTTACTACGATGCGACACTGGTCGATCACCCCGCGGAGCTGGCGGTGGCGATCGGCGCGGCGCGCGCCCTGATCGTCCGCAACCGCACCCGCGTCGACCGCCGGCTGCTGGATGCGGCACCGCGGCTGCGGGTGGTCGGCCGCCTCGGTGTCGGTCTCGACAATATCGATCTCGACGCCTGCGACCAGCATGGGGTTCTGGTCAAACCGGCCACCGGCGCCAACGATGTCGCGGTCGCCGAGTACGTGCTCACCAGCGCACTGCTGCTGCTGAGACAGGCTTATGGTAACACTGCCGCCGTGGCCGCCGGTGACTGGCCCAGGGCTTCGTGTATCGGACGAGAGCTATTCGGCAAGTCATTGGGTTTGGTTGGCTTTGGTGGGATCGCCAGGCAAATTGCCACCCGTGCCGCAGCCCTGGGGCTGCGGGTCTGCGCATACGACCCGCAGCTAGCCGCCGACGACCCCGCCTGGGCCGACGCCGCTGAGGTCGACTTCGACACCTTGTTGTCTGACAGCGATATCGTGAGCCTGCACGTGCCGCTCACCGACCAGACCCGGTGCATGATCGACGCCACGGCGATCGCAAAGCTCAAGCCCGGCGCGATCCTCATCAACACATCCCGCGGTGGTGTGGTGGACGAGGCCGCGCTGGTACGCGCGCTGAGGCAGGGACGCCTCGGCGGCGCCGCGCTCGATGTATATGCGGAAGAACCACTCGATGAGTCCACGGGCGCCCGCTTTCGGGATGTGCCCGGTCTGCTGCTCACCCCCCACATCGCCGGTGTCACCGAAGAATCGAATACCCGGGTCAGCGCGTTGACCGCGGACCAGGTGCGCGCCGTGCTGGAGTCCCGCCGGTGACCCGGGTCACACTACAGACTTCGCAACTGCTCACCCTGATGCGCGATGCGCTGGTGGCGCATGACACCTCTCGAGACAATGCCATAGCCGTCGCAGAGGCATTGCTGGCGGCGGAGATCGATGGCCAGAAAGGACACGGTCTGTCGCGATTGCCGTCCTATTGTGCACAATCGGCATCCGGCAAGGTGGACGGCCATGCCCGGCCTCTGGCGACCGCCGCCGGTGATGCCGCCGTGCGCATCGATGCCGCGAACGGATTCGCGTTCCCTGCCATGCAACTGGCGGTGGACCGGGTTGCCGGACTGGCACGCACACACTCTGTCGCCACCGCCGCGGTATTTCGCTCCCATCACTTTGGCCAGGCCGGATTCCATGTCGAGAAACTGGCCCGGCAGGGCCTGGTCGGACTGGTGATGGGCAACAGCCCGGCGGCGATCGCCCCCTGGGGTGGCAATACCGCCCTGTTTGGCACCAACCCCATCGCCTTTGCAGCACCGCGCCGGGACGATCCGCCGCTGTTGATCGATCTCAGCCTCAGCAAGGTCGCGAGGGGCAAGATCATGGTGGCCGCCAGTAAAGGGGAAGCCATCCCAGAGGGATGGGCTTTCGATGCCCACGGTCGCCCGACCACCAGTGCCGAAGAGGCGATGCGGGGTACCATGGCCCCCATGGGTGACGCCAAGGGCGCCGCCCTGGTGATGATGGTGGAGATTCTGGCAGCCATGTTGACCGGCGCCAATGCGGGCTTCGAGGCGTCATCGTTCTTCGAAGCCGAAGGATCGCCACCGGGCGTAGGCCAGTTACTGATCGCCTTCGAACCCGAACGCCTGTCGGCGGGTAGTTTCGCGGCGCGCCTCGAGGTGTTGATCGAGGCGGTGGTGGCACAACCCGGCACCCGGCTACCCGGGGAGCGCCGGCTGCAGGCACGCCAACAGGCTCAACGCCACGGTATCCAGCTCGACCAGGCGACTTATCAGAGCCTGCTCGATCTGCAGGGTG
>CBDVAK010000080.1:0-12303 GCA_965371945.1 uncultured Candidatus Competibacteraceae bacterium | reverse complement strand
AACTCGTCACCGACGAAAGGAAACACCGCAAGGGTGGCAATGGCCGCCAGCAGAAATACGCGAACGGGACTGATGCTGAACCGGGTCATACCCGTCAAGCCTTGCCGAACAGGCCCTGAGGCCGCCATAGCAACACCAGGGCCATCACCGCGTACACCACCACGGACGCCAGTTCGGGCAGCAATACCTGGCCGAAAGTGTCGGCCAGACCGATCAGCATCGCGCCCACGAAAGCACCTTTGACGGAACCGATGCCACCGATCACCACCACCACCAGCGAGATGATGAGAATCTGGTCTCCCATGCCGGGATACACCGAGCTGACGGGCGCACCAACCATTCCGGCAAAGGCCGCCAAAGCCACCCCGAGGCTGAAGACGATAGTAAACAACCGTTTGGTATCGATACCCAGGGCCTGCGCCATTTCACGGTTGGAGGCACCGGCCCGGATCATCATTCCAAGCCGGGTGCGGCCAATGAGCACGTACAGACCCGCGGCAACCACCATGCACACCAGGGAAATGAACAGTCGATACACGGGATAGACCTGGATGTCCGTCAGCGGTACCGAACCATCCAGCATCGCGGGCACAGGCACACTGTAGAAATCGCTGCCCCAGAGTATTTTCTGCAGCTCGTTGAAGACCAGGATCAAGCCATAGGTCAGCAGCACCTGGTACAGATGGTCGCGCTCGTAGAGAAACGAAATGGCGAGGCGCTCGATCACGAAACCCACCACCACCATGATCGGCAACCCCATGAGGATGGCCAGCAGAAAATTGTCGGCGTAGCCCGTCAACCAGTACACCAGATAGGCGCCCAGCATGTAGAACGCACCGTGAGCCAGGTTGATGATGCCCATGATGCCAAAAATCAGGGTCAACCCGCTGGCAACCAGAAACAGCAAGAAGCCGTACTGCACCCCATTGAGCACCTGGACCAGAAAGGTCGTGAAATCCATCGGCGGTGGGCCTTCTCAGGACCCGCTCAGCAGATCGCTGGCACGCGCAACTGGACCCTCTCCGGTGGAGAGGGTCCAGGCCAATGGTGAGTGGTCACCGAAAGGCGGGATCAACCCATCGTGCAACCGGTTGCCGGGTCCTCGAGGTCCTTGGCCGCGACGCCCAGGACCAGATTCTGACCGTCCTTCACCTGGCGCAGATAGATATCCTGGATCGGGTTGTGGGCCGCTGACATGCGCCAGGAACCACGCGGGCTGTCGGCGATCGTGGCGCCTTCCATGGAGGCGATGAGTTCCTTGGTGGCCCCGCTGTCACCACCGACAGCGTCCATGGCCTGCAGCAACAAAGAACCGGTATCGTATCCCTGCACCGCGAACACATTGGCGGGTTTGCCGAAGGCCTTCTCGTAATCGGCACGGAATTTCCGGTTGGCCTCGTTGTCCAGGTCGGCCGCATAGTGCAACGTGGTCTTGATGCCCTCGGCGGCCTCCCCCTGAGCCTGTGCAACCCCCTCGGTGAGGAAACCAGGGCCGTATAGCGGGATATTGTCCTTCAAACCCGCGGCGGCATAGTCCTTGACGAACTTGACCGCGCCACCACCAGAGAAGAACGAGAACACGCAGTCCGGCTTGACCGATGCGATCTCCGACAGGAATGCCTGGAACTCCACATTGGGAAACGGCACCTGTATATCCTGGACCACCTTGCCACCGTTGGCCTCGAAGTTCTCCTTGCCAGCCGCCATCATCTGGATGCCCGCGCCGTATTTCCAGGCAATGGTGACGCAGGTCTTGTGGCCGTCGTCCGCCATCACCTTGCCACCCGGGAATGCAGGCTGCCAGTTGGAAAAAGAGGTGCGGAAGATGTTGGGCGCGCACAACGAACCGGTAATGGCGTTGTTGCCCGCATTGGGAACGATCATGATCGGTGTGCCACGCGGACCAATGATTTTGGCCATGGCGGCCGCGATCCCAGAGTGAACCGGCCCCACGATGAAATCGACCTTCTGCTTTTTGATCAGATTGTTGGTGTTGGTGGGCGCATTCGGTACCGACATCTCGCTATCCAGGGCGATGTATTCGACAGCGCGGCCACCGAGCTTGCCGCCGGCCTGCTCCAGGCGCATCTTGAAAGCGTCGGTAATGGAGTTGCCAAGCATGGCGTAGGTGCCCGAATAGGGCAGCAGGATACCGATCTTGACCGGCGCGGACTGGCCGATGGCGAAGCGCAGCGAGCCAAGCCCGCCAGTGGCGACAACACCCGCAGCGACGGCTGTTCCGGTCAGAAAACGACGGCGTGAACTATGGAGTTTCTCGGTCATGCTGATCTCCCCTCTGGTTTTCCCGATGGTGTTCGGGTTCTGTTATTTTTTGGAACCCCGAATCAGGCTCCTGTGCGGATCAATGTTACGCCTCTGGTGTCTGGCTACAAGCGCCCGACCCGCGATACCTGTCGCACAGCTCATTGTGCCGTGCTCCGGTGCCAAAACCCATCCTTGTCGATGGCATGCAATGCCGCCAGTTCCGCCGCGGTCGGCACTGGTGTCTCGACGAGGTCCGGAACGCTAGCCAGTGGCCACGCAGTATGCTCCTGCACTTCATCAAGCGTAGTCCCGGGGTGCAGACTTGCCACATGTAGTTCCCGGTTCGGCCCCCAGGGCCTGAGCACGCAGCGGTCACTGATCACGGCGGTGGGCCCGCCCGCCAGCCCCAGAGCCTCTCGACTGCCCGCGCCGTCCAGATACCCCGGAGAGGTGACGTAGTCGACCTTCTCCACGAACCGGTGTTTTTGGTGATTCATGATCACCACCAGCCGTTTGGCCATGGCGGCGATGTCCGCCGCACCGCCGGACCCCGGCAGCCTGACCGTGGGGGCGTGGATGTCACCAATGCAGGAGGTATTGATGTTACCGAGCCGGTCGATCTGGGCGCCGCCGATAAAACCGGCATCGACACGGCCGCGTTGCAGCAAACCCATGACCTGGATCAGTCCACTGGCCCAGGCCGCTCCCTTCTGGTTGGCCGGGTCCCCCATGGTGTAGAGCATATCTTCGGCCGGTGCATTGCGCACCACGCCACACTCGAACAGACCCACGGCATTGGGGGCATGAGTCAATCGGGCCACGCCATAGGCGGTGATCGGCAAGCGCATGCCCACGAACACCACATCACCATCGGATATCTCGCGCGCCGCGGCAACGATCATGAGCTCCTGGGTGGAGAATTCCACTAGTGGGCTCCGAAGTTGGCGGGGGCGGCGTGCGCCTCCTCACGGATACGCAAGTGGTCCAGCGTTGCTCCCAGCTTGCCCAGATAGGCCTCGTGGTCAGACACCCCCAGCACCCATTCATCCAGCCAGTCGAGAAACCCCTCCCGGGTCCTGGAGCAGCGATGATAGTCATTGAAAAACCCGGTATCGCGTTGCCACATACCGGTCATCGGCGACGGATGCTGGCCGGCGGGCACATGACACACGGCGGTGGTCAGGAATCCGGGGGCCAGTACCCGGTTAGGGTCGGATGCGATGACCTCCGGCTCCACCAACTCATCGGCTATCAGTATCAGCCGCTCCGATGCCAGCATGGCTTCCTGCACCAGACCAGCGTTGCCCCAGTGATGCGCGTTGCCAAAACGATCGGCGCGGGGCACTGAGATGATGGCGACATCGGGCCGCAGCGGCGGTATCAGCACCACCGGCTCGTTGTGTTCGGAAAATGGATTCCGTGCCAGCCGCAACTCCGGGTTCGAGCGCAGGATGTCAGAGCCCAGAATCGACCGCGTTGGAATGTAGGGCAGGCCGTGCGCGCCGGCCAGCAAGGCCATGCCCAGAGAAAAGTTGGAGTGATCGCGCACCAACACCGGATTGGGAACACCGTGCTCCGCCGCGCGGCGGTAGTTGTGACCCAGCCCTCCGGATACGTTGCCCACCCAGGCACCGGTGACGCCAGCCACGCATCCGGCGCCGATCAGCATGTCCGTGGAAGCATCGGATATCGGCGCGATGACATTCAGTTCGGCTATACCCTGACGAATGATCTCGTAGGTCGCCGCGAATGGAATGTTGGGCTCCAGACAGGCGCCGATCACGACGCTGTCACCGGCCTTCACGACCGCGGTGATGGCCTCGCCGAGCGGCACCAGCTTGTCAACCATATCGCGGCGGGGCGGCTAGGAGGCTGTCCGAGAACAGACTGATCTACTGCGGACAAGCCTGATCGGCCATATTTTCCGATCCTGTTCGTTAAATAGCACAACTATTCGCCTCAAATGATCGAAAAATCTGACTCAATCAGGCTCGCCCTCGCTACGACCGCTGTTCTCGGACAGCCTCCTAGCTGTTGCGGAGCCGATAACGCTGAATCTTGCCGGTGGCGGTTTTCGGCAGTGCATCGACGAAATTGAACCAGCGCGGATACTTGTACTTGGCCAGCCCCTGCTTGCAGTGTTGCAGTAGCTCCTCTTCGGTCTCCTGGTTGGCGTCGCCACTATCGTTCAACACCACGAACACCTCCGGCTTGATCAGTTCGTTGGCATCGGCGCGACCGACCACCGCGGCTTCCAGAACTTTGGGATGCTCGATCAGTTTGGCCTCGATTTCGAAGGGCGAACACCAGATGCCCCCCACCTTCAACATGTCGTCATTGCGCCCGCAGTAGATGTAATAGCCTTCGCTGTCGTAGACGTAGGTATCACCGGTATTCAACCAACCATCCACCATGGTGGCCGCGGTCTTTGCCGGATTGTTCCAATAGCGGCTTGCAATGGAGCCACCCTTGATCAACAACTGGCCACTCTCACCGTCTGCCACCGGTCCACCGTCTTCACCCACGATCCTGGCCTGGTAGCCGGCCACGGTGCGCCCGCTGGCGCCCGCGCGGACATCACCCGGCCGGTTGGAGATGAAGATGTGCAGCGCTTCGGTGGAGCCGATCCCATCCAGGATGTCGACGCCCACCCGCGCTTTCCAGCGTCGGTAGATGTCGGCAGGCAACGCCTCCCCCGCCGATACACAGGCGCGCAGGGAACCCAGTTGGCGATCGCCGTCCTCCAGTGCCTGGAGCTGCGCCGCATACAGGGTCGGTACACCGAAATAAACGCTGGGACGGTGGTTCTCGATCGCATCGAAGGTGCTGTCGGGCGTGGGCGGGCCGGGTAGCAATACCGCACTCGCGCCGCACCACAGCGGGAAGGTCATACCATTGCCCAAGCCGTAGGCGAAAAAAAGTTTGGCGGCGGAAAAACACACATCGTCTTCGCGCAAACCCAGCGTGTCGACACCATAGAGCTGGCTGGTCACCACCATGTCCCGGTGCGCGTGCACCGCACCCTTGGGTCTGCCGGTGGTCCCCGAGGAGTACAACCAGAAACAATCGTCGCTGGCGGTTGCCGGCGCGGGCGCCAACGCGGCGGAGGCAGTCTCCATGCGCGCCGCCAGGGAAGTGCTTCCACCCTCGGTGGAAAAATGACAGGCCGGTGGGCAGCGGGCGATGGCCGGTTCCACCTCGACGGCGAACTCCGGTGAATAGACGCAACCGGTGCAGCCGGAATCTTCCAGCATGAAAGCGTAGTCCGCGGTCCGCAGCAGCGTGTTGATGGGAACCGGGACGATACCCGCCTTGATGGCGCCCCAGAACAGATAGTAGAACTCTGGAGAATCCTTGACCACCATCAGCATGCGGTCGCCACGGGCAATACCAGACGCCAGCAGCGCGTTGCCGGCCCTGTTGACGTTTTCCGCCAATTGACCGTAGCTAACCGTCCCGCCATCCGTCATCCGGATGATGACCTGAGCGGACCGGCCCTCGGCCAGGTGCCGGTCTATGAACGGTACCGCGACATTGAAATTGGTGGCAAACGTCAGGGTCGCCGGTGTCGTTGACGTGTCCACGAATACCGTATGCTCACGCATCATCATTCTGCCCCTGTCGAACCGGCTGACATCAACGGACGGTGCACATCAAATATGCCGTATCAAAAGCACCCCAGTTTACTATGCAACACCACACTATGCGGGACCACCCCCGATCCGTATTGATCCAGATCAATGTTTGTGGCGAACACCCCAGGCGATTGGCGGAAACAAGGCTAGTACAAACCCGGCACTGTCACCGAGGTGTTCACCCGGCCGAAATCGCGCCGATTCCTGGCCAAGTCCGCCAATGAAACTATGACATGCACCGTGTTTCAGCCAGCCTTCTGGTGGCTATCCATGTATTCCCTCAACGCCGCGTTGATTCGGGTTTGATACTTACTTCCCAGCGACCGGAACCATGCCAGCATATCGGCATCCAGACGCAGCGTGATTTGTTGCTTGATTGGTCGATAGAACCGGCCTCGTACAGCACCAGTGAAATCTTCTACCTCCGGCACATCACTGGTATCGATCTCGTTGTCTGCCATCTTCATCAACTCTTGAATTTCCTTCGCTTGTTTCTCAGTCACCTTGCTCATATCGCTGCCTCTCACGTGGAGTCGCCTTTCGTGCCGAAATGATCCGCACCTTCTCTTCGCGATCGCTGTCACGCCAAGTATGGGCCACCAGCAGAAGCAACTTCCCGCCAACCAGCCCGAGCGTTTGCCAGCGTTCCTCCCCGTCCACGTCGCGATCCTGAATAGAGAGGTGATGCGAATCGTCAAACACCAGCTGAGCAGTTTCGAAGCTCACACCATGTTTACCTCGATTCGAGCAATTCTTGGGCTCGTCCCACTCAATTCGCATGACGAAATTGTAACTACAAAAACGTAGTCACACAAGACCAGCCCCCTGGAGAAACACGGCGTTTGTGCATGATCCGGTGGATCACCAACGCTTGGAATCCTGCTGCTCTGGCGCCATCCACATTCTCCGCTGAATCATCGAAGAACAGGATCGCCTGCGAGCGGGTTCCGACGGCATCCGCGATGGCCTCGAACACAGCATGCTCCGATCGGCAGGTTACAACTCGTTACATCATGTTACCGGGCGGAGAGGATCTGGTGGCCGCCCGAGACCACACTCGGCTTGGTGTCAACAAGCAGACAACAGGAGTCACGCAATGCGCAGACGCACCAAAATCATCATCGCATCCATCTTGTCGCTGGGAGCCATCGGGGGCGTCGCCGCCACCCAGCTAAAAGACGGATGCGGCTGGCGAGGCGACCGAGCGGCTCATGTATTGAGCAAAGTCAGCAAGGAACTGGACTTGACCGCGGCGCAACAAGAGCAGCTTCAAATCCTGACCGATCAGTTCAAAGAGGCACGCAACAGCTTTCGCGATCACCGCCAGCAGCGACACTTGGAGATAGTGAGCCTGCTGGATTCGGATACTCTGGACCGCGACAAGGCATTTGAGATGTTCGAACAAAGCCAGCAGAAGCTGGAACAGCGCGCCCAGGTTATGATAGCGGCGATGGCTGATTTCACCGACGCTCTCGATACTGAACAGCGCACCCGGCTTCGAGAGCTGATCGAAAAGCGCAGCCGCTGGAATCACTGAGCGGGATCGTGACGGGGCCGAACGGCCCCGCCACGACGAGAAAGCTGAGCACCATGTACACAGTCCTGCTGATCGATGACGACGAAGGATTGGCCGCACCATTGCGGGACTACTTCGCACGCTTCGACATCGAGCTCGAGTCCGCACTGCACCCGGACGAGGGAATAGCCCGGCTGCGGACTTGCGATCCCGATCTGGTCATCCTCGATCTGATGCTGCCCGACCGCGACGGTTTTGAAGTGTGCCGGGAGATTCGTGCCGGCAGCGACATCCCCATCATCATGCTGACCGCCCGCGGGGATGTGATGGATCGGGTGGTGGGCCTGGAGATGGGCGCCGATGACTATGTTCCCAAACCTTTCGAACCACGAGAGCTGGTGGCCCGTGTGCAAAGCCTGCTGCGCCGGGTCAACCGTGGCAACCCCGATCGCGGTTTGCTGCGGTTTGAACGCCTGAGCATCGATCCCCAATTGCAGCAAGTTGCTCGTGACGGCGAACCATTGGAACTGACCACCATGGAATACCGGCTGCTGCTGATGCTGGCATCGGCTCCGGCGAAGCCGTTCAGCCGCGACCAGATCCTCACCGCCCTGAGAGGTGTCAACGCGGAACTGTACACGCGTTCGGTTGACATCCTGGTCAGCCGACTGCGCCAAAAGCTCAAGCCTCTGGAGCCCATCAAGACCGTATGGGGCGCCGGCTACGCCTTTATTGCACTGCAGGCATGAAACGGCGGCATTCAATCAGCACCCGTCTGGTGGCGCTGTTCCTGATCTCCGGGGTGGTGATGCTGATCCTGGTACGCGGTGCATTCCGGCTTGCCTTCGACAGCGATCTCAGCGAACTCCTGCGCCCGCACCTGAACGCGTATATCGGCTATCTGGTGGAGGATCTGGGCCGTCCGCCGCAGCGGCAACGGGCGCAGGAACTGGCGGCGCAGCTACCTCTGGATGTTCAGCTGAACAGCCCGCAAGCGACCTGGTCGACCGCTGACGAACTGATCGACCCACGGCAACTGAAACCGGTCCGCCGAGGACGCCACACGGGCAGCACCTACTGGCTGGAAACCGACTCAGGCCGGCATCTGGTGATCCGGCGCAGCCAACCCAACTACGATGTCTATTTTCTGGTGCGACGGGATAGCGGTGGGTTCGGGCTGGCCCTGGCGCTGGGGCTGGGCGCCATCGTGCTGATCCTGGTGCTCACCTACCACGCGATACGCCACTTGTTTCGCCCGATACACACGATCCGGGCCGACCTAGCCCGAATCGGTGGCGGGGATCTGACTCATCGGGTCCGGCTGCTGCGTCGTGATGAGCTGGGAGAACTGGCTGACAGCATCAATGGCATGGTTGCGGACCTGGAGCGTCTGTTGGAGGCCAAACGCAACCTGTTGTTTGCGGTCAGTCACGAGCTGCGATCGCCCTTGACCCGGGCTCGCCTGCACCTCGAGCTGATGCCGGACTCCGACCACAAGTTTTCGCTGGGTGCGGAAATCAGCAGGCTCGAACAACTGCTCGATGAGTTGCTGGAAACGGAACGACTGGACGGAATCCATAGCGAATTACAGCGCGAGGCAGTGGTACCGGGAGATATGGTCGCCGAGGTGATCCGGGAATCGTTCCCGGACAATGACCTGGATGTGCGGATCGCCGGTGGGGATATTGCCATAATGCTGGATCGCGCCCGATGCAGACTGCTGATCCGCAATCTCATCGACAACGCGCTTCGACACACCCCGCAACAGGCGCCGCCACCGCGTATCGAAAGCAGCACGCGCAACGGTCAGTGGCGGTTGTCGGTCGAGGATCATGGCGCGGGGATCGCCCCCCGCCACCTGCCCCACGTCACCGAACCGTTCTACCGCGCTGACCCATCCCGCCAGCACGAGACCGGCGGCTACGGTCTCGGTCTGTATCTGTGCCGGCGCATCGCCGAGGCGCACGGTGGCACAATCAAAGTCGAGAACCGACCGGGGAGTGGCATTCGCGTATCGATCGCCCTGCCTGGTACCGACCCAGGCTGAGGCCACCGTCCATCAGTCCGACAACTTCAGATCGACACTGCGGACTTTGTCGTCCATGCTCTGGTCACGATCGGTACGGGTTCCGAACCGCATCGTACTGGTGATCCTCGGTGCTCCCATTTCATGCACCACCTCATGGCAACGCTTGACTGCCGCGAACACTGCATCCCACTCACCTTCGATGTTGGTGCCATAGGCGTGCAGACGTCGCTCCAACCCGGCCTCGTCGATCACCCGTTCGCACGCAGCCACATACTCAGATACCGACACACCTACACCGACGGGCACCACGCAAAGATCCACAATCACTTTCATCACTCACCACCTCGCCCACTGTTGCATGTATGTCCACGGCCGCCACACGCCGCCAGGAGGCTGTGGCTTTGCCCACCAACAGACTGTATAACCGTCGCACGGGAATCACGCCAGCCCATACTCTCAGTTCGGGGCGAGAGCGGGTCACCGTGGTGGGAAATGCGGACTGGGTCGACGCCGCCAGGGTAGCGCGACGAATCGAGACCACACGGCGGGCCCCTGTATCGCTTGCGAGATATTCTCAGCAATTCACAGAAGGACGGAAGCGTACCATGACCCAGATAGAGCACGATCCGGAGGAGCGCGTCTTTCTGCGCCGCATGGTCGAAGCCACGATCCGCATCGGCGTGCTGGCAGTACTGGTTTTCTGGAGCTTCGATATCGTCAGGCCGTTTATCATTCCCATCATCTGGGGTCTGATCATTGCGGTCGCGATTTATACGCCTTACTGCTGGCTCACCGCAAAGCTCGGCGGACGCGGTGGTCTGGCCAGCGCTGTCGTCGCCCTGCTGCTGCTGGCCGTGCTGGTCGTGCCCGCGTTCGTGCTCAGCGGAACCCTGGTCGACGGCTCCCAGGCGCTGTCGCAGAGCCTCGACAGCGGCACACTCAACATCCCCCCACCGCCTACCGGTGTCAGCGAATGGCCGCTGGTCGGCGAACCGCTGTACAAGATCTGGAGTCTGGCATCGGTCAATCTGGAAGCGGCCATCAAACAACTGGCGCCACAGCTCAAGGCAATCGGCGGCTGGCTGTTGTCGGCCGGTGTCGGGGTGGGTTTGGGGCTGTTGCAATTCGTGATCGCGATCGTCATCGCCGCCGTCATGCTGGCCCATGCGGAATCCGGCGGCAACACCGCGCGCGCCATCGCAACCCGCCTGGCGGGCGAGCGCGGTGTGGCCTTTGCCGGTGTCGCGGAGACCACCGTCCGTGGCGTCGCCAGGGGCATCCTCGGCGTGGCCATCATTCAGTCGCTGCTGGCCGGTCTGGGATTCATGGTCATGGGCATACCCGCCGCCGGCTTGTGGGCCTTGCTGTGTCTGGTGCTCGCGGTCATACAGATCGGCCCCACGCTGGTAATCCTGCCGATAATCTTTTACGTGTTTTCAACCGCCGATCCGGTCGCCGCCACCTTGTTCGCAATCTGGGGCATCGCGGTCGCACTGCTCGACAACGTACTCAAGCCGATCCTGCTCGGGCGTGGCGCCAAGGTACCCATGCTGGTGATCTTCATCGGCGCCATCGGCGGCTTCATGAGTACCGGGATCATCGGCCTGTTCGTGGGCGCGGTCATCCTGGCGCTGGCCTATGAACTGTTCCAGATGTGGCTCTACGAGGTTCCAGTTCCGGGTGAAGACCAAGCGTGAATACCAATCCATGGAGCCCGAAATGACAAACAATACAGTGGTACGACTGGCCTCACGTCCGGTGGGTTTGGCCAGTCGCGACAATTTCGATATTCGCGAGGAGAACGTGCCGAAACCGGGTGATGGCGAGATACTGGTTCGCATCGCCATGATTTCGATCGATCCTGCGATGCGTGGCTGGATGAACGAAGGCCGCTCCTACGTGCCCCCGATCGGGATCGGCGAAGTCATGCGCGCACTGGCCGCCGGCACGGTGGAAAAATCCAGGCACCCCGGATTCTCGGTCGGAGATGCAGTAACCGGTCTGTTCGGGGTCCAGGAATATGCGCTGTCCGACGGCCAGGGCGTAAACAAAGTGGACCTTTCCAGCGCCACTCTGGCGGACTGGCTGGGCGGGCTCGGCATGCCCGGTATGACGGCGTGGTTCGGGCTCACCGAAATCGGCAAACCGAAAGCCGGGGAAACCGTGCTGGTCTCGGCGGCATCGGGGGCCGTCGGCTCCCTGGTCGGACAAATCGCGAAACAACTGAGGTGCCGGACCGTCGGCATCGCGGGCGGCACGAACAAGTGCCGCTATGTCACCGATGAACTGGGGTTCGACAGTTGCATCGACTACAAGCAGGAGTCACTTTCAACCGCGCTGACCACGCACTGCCCGGACGGAGTGGACATCTATTTCGAGAGCGTGGGGGGCAAAATCTTCGATACCGTGCTGCCCCATATGAACCCCTTCGGCAGGATTCCGGTTTGCGGCATGATCTCCGCGTACAATGCCACGGAGCCACCCCCCGGCCCGCAGAACTTGCGCTACATCCTGGTGAACCGGCTGACCATGCGCGGTTTTATCGTGTTCGATTTTGCCGATCGCTATGCAGAGGCCGTTGACAAGCTCTCCGACTGGCATGCCCGCGGGCTGATCCGCTTTCGCCAGGATGTTCGGGAAGGTGGCATCGCCGCCTTTCCGGAAACCCTCAATCTGCTATTCAGCGGCGAAAACCAGGGCAAGCTGGTGCTCAAGGTCTGAAAATACCCGTGGCATGCCGGTTTTCGGTTTTGAGCGTGCGTGCGATGGAAGCCGAAAACCGGTGTGCCGTGGGTATAGCAGCGCCAACCCGGATCACACCCCCAGGTTGCTGAGCAGCAGATCGGACACCAGCCGCT
>CBDVAK010000079.1:0-12340 GCA_965371945.1 uncultured Candidatus Competibacteraceae bacterium | reverse complement strand
GCGCCGCCTGCCCGAACTGGGCAAGCGCCTCAAAGCGCTGGAAAGGGAACTGGCCAAATTGAAGCAGCGATCGGGTGACCCGCAGGATGAGCCTTCCTGATCAGTCCGCAAGCGAACGTCCCGCTACGGTGGGCGTGATCGCCGGCGCCGGACAGTTCCCGGTGATGGTGGTGGAAGGCGCGCAGGCTGCCGGCCACCAGGTGATTGTCGCCGGTCTGCGTGGGCTGGCCGACCCACAACTCAGAAAGCTCGCGGATCGCTACTATCCGGTGGGCCTGCTGCGGATCGGTAGCTGGATCCGGGTGTTCAAACGCCACGGCATCGAGCAAGCGACCATGGCGGGCTATGTTCGCAAGCGGGACATGTACGGCCGTCTCGCCATACTCCGCTTGCTGCCCGACTGGCTGTTTCTGAGATTGTGGTTCTTCCAGCTACAGGACCGGCGCAACGATACCGTACTCAACGCCGTGTCCGGGCTGTTGCAACACCGCGGGATCGCGCTGCAGGACGTCACCCGCTATTGTCAGCAGGCGCTGGCCGGGGAGGGCCTGCTGGGGGGACCGGCCGCCGGCCCGAGCGTACACCACGATATCCGCTTCGGTTGGCCGGTGGCCAAGAAAATGGGCGCGCTGGATATTGGTCAATCGATCGCCGTCAAGGATGCTGAAGTGATCGCGGTAGAGGCCATCGAGGGTACTGACCGCATGATAGCGCGGGCCGGGGAGTTGTGCCGCAAGGGTGGCTGGACCCTGATCAAGGTGGCCAAACCGGATCAGGACATGCGTTTCGATGTGCCCACCATCGGGCCGGACACCATTACCAACCTGCACCATCATGGCGCCAGTGCGCTGGTAGTGGAATCCGGCAAGACCGTCATCGTCGATGCCGAACAGGTGTTTGCGGAAGCACGGCGGCTGGGGATCAGCATCGTCGGCATGAGCGAACCTCCACAGGCTGGAGCCTCTGTCCAGTCGAACCCAGGGTGAGCCTGTCATGAAAGCCATTTTGATGCGTGAGTTCGGTGATCCCGATGTGCTCTACACGGGCGATGTCGAAACCCCCAGACCCGGCCCCGCGGAAGTGCTGATCAAAGTGGCGGCGGCGGGAGTCAACCGCGCCGACCTGTTGCAACGTATGGGGCGTTACCCACCACCACCTGGCGATTCGGAGATTCTTGGTCTCGAAGTTGCCGGCACCGTCACCGCGTGCGGTGAAAACGTGGACCGGTGGTCACCCGGCGATCGGGTGATGACCCTGGTCGGTGGCGGTGGCTACGCCGAGTACGTGGTGGCGCCGGCCAGCACCCTGATGCCGGTTGCCGCGGACCTCGACCTGGTCACCGCAGCGGCCATCCCCGAAGTCTTTACCACCACCTATCTCAACCTCATGCTCGAGGGTGGGCTCAAACAGGGTGAAACGGTGCTGATCCATGGCGGCGGTTCCGGGATCGGTACCACCGCCATACAGATGGCGACCAGGTTGGCGGAGGCGATCGTCATCGTCACCGTGGGTGATGACAGCAAGGCACGACGCTGCCTGCAACTGGGCGCCCGCCAGGCGATCGTCTACAAGCGGGAGTCATTCGCCGAGCGGGTCGCGGAGTTCACTGGCGGTCGCGGAGTCGATCTCATCCTCGACCACATCGGTGGCCAGTATCTCGAGCCCAACCTGCAATCCCTGGCGATATCCGGGCGCCTGGTGGTGATCGGTCTGATGGGTGGCGCCAGCGCCACCCTGGATCTGGCGGCACTGTTGAGCCGCAGGCTGCGCGTCATCGGATCAGTGTTGCGGGCCCGGCCCGTTGTGGAAAAAGCATCGCTGGCGCGGGCACTGGAATCCCGGGTGCTGCCCTTGATCACCGACGGCGCCCTGAAACCGGTCATCCACCAAGTGCTGCCGCTGCAGCAGGCAGCGGCAGCACACCGGCTGGTCGCTGCCAACCAGAATTTCGGCAAGATCATACTTCAGGTCACCGAAACCACATAGACGACTCAGCGATTCAATCGGTCTGCGTAGCTCGACAATGCGCCGATACGGGCGGGATCATCGACCGCGTAGACCTCAATGGGCTGATCGCGCCCTTTGACCGCCGCGCTGTGTACCTCGAATCCGGACAGATCGACACCGGCATGACGCGCAGTAACCGCCGAGATCACCAGCGGGCAATCATAGGTCTTGCTGAGCGACTCCAGGCGGGCGGCAATGTTGACATTGTCCCCCAAGGCGGAAACGATCGGTGCCTGCGGCGGGCCCATGCGACCGACGATGGCCTCGCCGGCATGGATACCGATTCCCATACGCAGATCACCGCCGATATCGAGCCTGCAGCCGTCATTGATCTGCTGCAGGCGCCGCAGCATTTCCACCGCGCCATCAATGGCGGCGCGACAACCGGACTGCAGATCACTGTCCAGGCCGTACAGCGCCATCAAACCGTCACCATTGAACTGTGCATAGTGGCCATCCGTCAGGCGCAATGCCTCTGACATCTCGGCGAAGAAGCGATTGAGGATGAAGACCACGTCGTAGGGCAGCAGTCTTTCCCCCAACCCGGTGGAACCGCGCAGATCCAGAAACAGCACCGCCACCTGCATTTCCCGACCACCCACGCCACCGGCGCGCTGCGCGACCTGGCTGGTTGCCGTGGCGGGCAACAACGGCACGATCCTGAGGTCATGTCGGGGTCGGGTTTGACAGGCGAGTCGCACATTCTCGGGGGCGCCGATACGCTGCAACGCAGCCGCCTCCGTTGCCGCCGCGGGCTCCAGCGCCTCGAGCCCCGTTTCGACCCGGATCCGGCAGGTGGTACAGCGCCCCCGTCCGCCGCAGACCGAGGCATGAGGGATGCGGGCGCCACGCAAGGCCTCGAGAACGGTGGTACCAAGCGGTGCACGCACGAGTCGACCACCCGGCAGAGTCAGCCGAAAACTGCCGTAGTGGTTGCGCAGCAGGTGGCGCGACTGCCGGGCAAGCAGGGTCAGCAGCAGCAAACCGCCGGCCACCGTCCAGGCCAGCGGCTGCAGAGACTCGCGGAGTCGAACCTGGGTGGGATCCAGTTGCTGCAGCGGCGCCATGGTTTGTGCCAGCCAGCCGGGGGTATCGATCAACGCCAGTACACTCAGCCCACCGCGCAGATACCCCAGCAGCGCCAGTACCGGCAGCAGCACTGCCAATGGATAGAGCCACAGTAGCAGTTTCGGATACCACGGTTTGATCCGCAGCCAGTAGTGCAGGCCGACCACCAGGTGAATCCATACCACGGCCAGCACTACAGCTTGGCGAATACCGAGCGCCGGCTGGGTCCACAGGATAGTGAGAACCTGCGGGTAGCTGACCTGGATATCGAACAATTCGCGCATGCCACGGGTACCGGCAATGTGCCCGGCCAGCAGCAATGGCACCAGCAGCCCCAGGCCCAGTTGCAGGCCCTCCCAGAAGCGAAAGCGCAGATTGCGCCGCTGATACAGCCCCCACAAAGCCAGCAGGTAGTGGCTGGTCAGCGAACCGTACAACAACAGCAACAGCACCGGCGAATCGAGAAATGCGGCAATCGCCTCACCGACCCGCTCCATGAGTGGCAGTGAAACCAGACCCAGAGCATGGTTGCCCAGATGCACTGTGACGTAGGCGGCGAACAACAGTCCGCTCCACAGCCGCAGTTGTCTGATAACGACCTGGGACCTGCCTTTCATGACAATGGTGGCGGCCTGGCTACAGGTTCCACGGCACACACGCGCAAACTACGGGCCGGCACATCAGCCCGCTTCGCGCTGCACGGTACCGGCCGCAAGCTGTTCGATCGGCACAGGTTTGGCGATGTGGTAGCCCTGCGCGTAGTCCACCCCGATGTCGCGGAGCGCCTCCAGGATCTCGACGCTCTCGACGAACTCGGCCACGGTCTGCTTGCCCATCACGTGGCCAATCTCGTTGATGGAGCGGACCATTGCCAAATCCATGGGGTCGCTGACGATGTCCTTGACGAAGATGCCGTCGATCTTGATGAAATCGACCGACAGCGTTTTCAAATAGGCGAAGGAGGACAATCCGCTACCGAAGTCATCCAGGCTGAACCGGCACCCCAGCTTGCCGAGGGCATCGATAAACTGTGAAGCATGGGTCAGATTGCTGATGGCCGCGGTCTCGGTGATCTCGAAGCAGAACCGCTCGGCAGGCAAACCCCCATCGCCGAATTGATCGATCACGAAACGCAGAAAACTGGGGTCTCCCAACGACTGTCCGGAGAGGTTTATGGCACACAGACCCAGGGTATCCAGCAGTTCCGGGTGGGCCGAAAACCAACGGCAGGCAGCCTCGATCACCCAGCGATCCAGCTTGACAGCGGTGTTGTAACGTTCCGCGGCGGGCAGGAACGCACCCGGCAACACGATCTGCCCGTCCGTGTCGACCAAGCGCAGCAACAGCTCATAGTGATCGCCACCCTTGTGCTCTGCCACGATCGGTTCGATACGCTGCGCGTACAGACGCATGCGCTGCGTCTCCAACGCCGAGTCGATCCTCGAAATCCACTGCATCTCGCCCTGTCTGCGCGCCACCTCGGTGTCGGCTTCGTGGTAAACGTGAACACGATTGCGGCCCTCATCCTTGGCCGCATAACAGGCGGTATCGGCGGCTCTCAGGATCGAGGTACTGTCGACGCTGTTACTGTTGATGGGCACCAGCCCGATACTGACCCCGATGGTGAAGTTACGACCTTCCCAGTGGAACCGAAACTCTTCCACCAGTTGTCTGAGCAAGTCCGCGACACGGTGCGCCTGCTGCAACGGGCAGCGTTCCATCAGGACCCCGAATTCATCACCACCGAGACGGGCCAGCGTGTCGCGTTTACGGACCCGGGCCCGCAACAATCGGCTGAGCTGCCTCAACAACTCATCACCGGCGACATGGCCGCAGGTGTCATTGACGATCTTGAACTGATCGAGATCGAGATAGCACAGCGCGTGCTCCGCACCCTCGACCCGCGCTGAATCAAGCGCGCCACGCAAACGGCTCTCGAACTCAGCACGATTGGTTAATCCGGTAAGACCGTCGTGGCTGGCCTGATAGGCGAGCTGCTCCGACAAACGATAGGCATTGGTGACATCGCTACCGGTACCGCGATAACCGAGAAACTCGCCGTCATCATCGAACACCGGGCGCCCACGGTGGCTGAGAACGATGGTGGCCCCATCGGAGCGTACCCAGGAAAACTCGCTGTCGAAAACACGACGTGAGCGCAGATCCTCCAGATGCCGCGTCCACAACTCGGATTCCGGCATCTGCGCAGCCACCAGGTCGGTCGGGGAATGGCCGGGCAGACGCTGCGGATCGAGGCCGGTGATCTCCCGATAGCGCTCCGAGATATAGGAAAAGCTGAGATCGGGACCCATCTCCCATAAGTAGTCGGCGGCGATACGGGCAAAATCCCTGAAGCGCATCTCGCTGCGGCTGAGCGCATCTTCAGCCTGGTGTTTGCGAATCACGATGCCGGTGAGGTGGGTCGCCATCAGCAGCAGCCGGCGATCGCTTTCATCGGGCGCACCGGTCCGGTCCAGCGAAACCGCGAACGTACCGAGCACGCTGCCGTCTTCCGCCAACACCGGCAAAGACCAACAAGCCATGATTCCGACCCGCCCGGCCAGTTCCCGGAACCGCTCCCAGCGTGGGTCGATCTGCACATCGCTGACGAACACCGGCTCACCGGTAAAAGCCGCGCTGCCGCAGGAACCCATCTGTTCACCGATCGCGATACCGTCCAGCGCCGCAGCGTATTCCGCGGGCAATGAGGGCGCTGCGCCCAGTTGCAAGGTCTTGTGATCCGCAGATACCAGCATCACCGAGGCAAGCGCCCCGTCACGTAGTGCTTCCGCTGCCCGGCACAAGGTATCGAGGGCCTCCTGCAGGGGTGCCCCTTCCGCAATCCGCTCCAGCACCTGGTTTTGCGCGGCCAGCAGGCCTTCGGCCCGTTTGCGGACGGTGATGTCGGTGGCCATTCCCTCAACTGCCACCAACTTCCCCCCGGCATCGAATACCGGGCGCTCGGACATGTCCAGATCCTTGAACTGCCCGTTCCTGGTTCGAACCCGAAGCTCGTAGCGGGGCTGCTCGACGCCCTGCAACGCCGCCCTGGCCCGCTCGACCGCGCCGATATTGGCTTCGCTCTCCGCCATCAACGCATTGCGGCGCTCGGTGAACTCGGTGGCGGAATAGCCCAGCACCGTGGTCACCGCCGGGCTGACATAGCGAACCGCACCGGTGGTATCCAGCGAATAGACGAAGCTGCTGCGCAGGCCCTCGAGCAGGCGCCGATATTTCTCCTCACCGCGCCGTAACGCTTCGGCCCACGCCTTGCGTTCCAGTTCGTGAGCAATGCGTTGCGCAAACACATGGTGCAGTGGCCTGGCGAAATGGTCGTCAGGGATGGTGTCGGTGTCGATCACCGACAACACCCCCATCACCTCGCCAGTGGATGACACCAGCGGAACACCGCAGTAACTCTCGATCCCGGCGCGGGCAAGATCCTTGTCCTCGCTGTAGAGAGTGGCGACGTCGGAGGAGATCAGTTCTACCGCGCGGTCGATGACATCCTGACAGGGGGTACCGCGCAGCTCATAGACTTCGTTGTCGACAAAGCCCTTGTCGCGATTCCATTTCACCAGCGTGCGTATGGCGTCATGCCGCTGGCCGGCGAATACACCGACGAAGGCGCGGCTGCTACCGTAGAGCTGAGCCAGGTCACGCACACAACGACGCAGGAAAGCCTGATCCGCGCCATGCACGGTGGCACTGGCAGCAAGATCCCGGAGCGCCCGTTCGATGCTTCTGTGGCGACTCAGATCACGCCAGCTCGACCGACTGCAGAGCACCTGACCATCTTCGCCCCTGACCGCGGTGGCATTGAGCGTACCGGGAACCACACTGCCATCGGCGCGACGCAGACGCAGTTCCTCGTCACGAACTTCGCCACAGTCGGCAAACTTGCGCAGCACCCGCTCAGCCGACTCATGACTCGAGGGGTGGTAAAGCTGCAGTACCGGCTGGCCCACGATCTCGTCGCACTGCATGCCCAGGGTGTCGCACAGGGTCTGGTTGCAGGCCAGCACCTTGCCGCTGGCCACGTCAACGCTGGCAAGCAGGTCGGGTGAGTGGTCGAAGAAATCCTGATAGATGCGGGCCTCTCTGGCAAGCTTGAGGTTGGCGGCCATGGCCCGCCGGGTGCGCCACAAGGACACCGCCAACAGACCCACCAACAAAGCGACACCCGCCGCGGCCAGCGGATGCGAAGTCAGCCTGGACCAGGCGTCAGGCGCAATGCCCGCGATCCATGCGGCCAGCCCGAACCCCACCAGGGCGACCACCGCGATCAGGACGACATCGTTGATTTTCGGCTTCCGGTTCATACTGCGGTATTCTCATCAGGGGGACGAGCCGCCCCGTTCCGGACTTCATTCAGCCTACTCTATACCCGCGACGATCACCGCTCCCCGGTGTCATCCTCCGGGGCGGCCGACAACACCTTGCGACCGGTGATCATCGCGGACACCAGGGCTCCGCCTTCGCGCTGCTCGGCGATCACTACCGCGGTCACATGCAGCACGATCATCAGCATCGTCAGCCATGCCGTGTAAAAGTGCACCAGCCCGAACGGGTGCTTGAACCGACCCAGACTCTCCAGCCGCTGTGGATCAACACCCGCATCGTCATAGGGGATCAGGGCCGCCGGATCACCGCCAGTGGCCACCACGTAGTCACGAATTGCGCCACCGAACGGTGGGTAGTAAAGGTCGGTACCGGCGCGTACCAGGCCGGTGACGGCCATGGTGATCAATAGCAGATAGATGGCCACCAGGGCCAGCCGGCCCAGCGGGTTGTGGCCCAGATACTGTTGCGGGTGACCATGGTGCAATGCCGCCAGGTAGGCACGCAGCATCGCCATAAAACCCCTGCCCGGCACGATGGCACGCCAGCCGGCATACCGGTTACCGAAAAACGCCCAGATCAGACGCCACAGCAGATTGACGACGAAGACATAGCCGATCCAGACATGCAGCTCCTTTAATCCAACCTTGGCGGCGGTTCCACTGATGCCCAGATCGCTCCTGAAATACACGATCAATCCAACGCCTGCCAGCGCCAGCACCGTCAGGGCGTTGATCCAGTGAAATGCTCGGGTCGGGCCATCCCAGACCCGGTACGACCGCAACTCAGACTCTGCCACTTGCGCTTTTCTCCATCCTCTCGACATGATCCAGCCATTCCACCGTGAGCCGGTCCAGCAAACGGTTCTGGGCCTGCCGTGCGGCCAGGTTGTCCAGATCGATCCACTCCAGCGGTTGATCCTGCCGCGCACAGGAAAACACCGTTCGGGTGCGGGCCCCGGTGGCCGGGTCCACCTGCCATTGCAAACACTGCGCGCACACCCCCTTGAGCATGCACTGCATGGGACTGCCGACCGTACCCACCGCTTCCAGCTCCGGCTTCACATAGGGCCGCAGCACCCCCTTGAAGGCCTGTTGAAAGCCTTTCAACAGCCCGGTCGAACCCATGATCATGATGCGGTCGATATCGGCCAGTTCGATCGCAACCGTGCCGGCGCCCAGCCCATCTTCACCATAGCGTCGCAGCAGCTCGACCATGTCGGTCGCCACCACGGAGATATCCTGGGCACGGGCGGGCTCGATGGCTGGTTCACGGGCCGTACACCAGATGATCTGATCGGCCGCCGCCTCCAGTTCCTCACGACGATCCAGATCCGCGGCACTGTCTAATGCAGCCACGTACAGAACCCGGTTGCCGGCGGCGCGCAGCGCGGGACCGATGTCGAGCATCACCGCGGCCCCCCAACGCCCGGCCACCACCGCGATGTTGCGGTCACGGGGGATATCGGTGGGCAAACCGGTGGGGCCCATCAACACCAGTGGATCGCCTGGCTTGAGCCTCGCAACCAGGCGGGGGGCCGAGCCCCACTGCAACACCAGCAAACGAATGGTGTCATCCTCAACCCCGGTACCGCTCACCGTGAGCACCGGAATCTGCAGCCGCGTCCCCTCCACCACCGGACTGCCGGATTCATAGGTCTGCAAACGGAAGAACTGTCCCGGTCGGAACCGATGCACCGCCATCGGCGCCCGCACCCACACTTCCACCACCCCGGCGCCATCGCTGACCACCCGCGCCACCCGCGCACCAAGCAGATGAGCCATGCGATAGCGGAACTCCAGGTAGGCCGCGGCATCAAGCTGAGCCGCTGGGCGCTGCTCCAGCGCCGCCATCAGTTGTGGATAACTGCGCGCTGCGGAAGCGATGGCCTTGACCACGCTGCCGTGGAACACCGGGTGGGTGTCACCGATAAAGCTGACCCTGCGATCGACATGCTGATAAGAGGTGAAGGGACCGAATTCGTCGGACTTGCAGTGCTCGGCGACCTGTACGGGCTGCAATGCCCCGCCATGCTCGGAATGGGGCAGAAAGTGATCATCCTCGAGGCGAAAAGTACCCGGATACTCACGCTCGTAGATGGTGTTCGGCGACGCGCCGGCCGCTACCAATACCGCCCTGGCCGGCAGCGTCGTCTCCTTTCGGGTCGCCAGCCAGCGCCCGTCCGCCCACTCCATGCGCCGACACACCAGTGCGCGAACGTGATCGTATTGATCCAGTTCCACCCGCACCGGGTCCAGCCCCTCAGCATAGTAGAGGCCTTCCTGCATGGCCTTGACGATTTCCTCGTGGTTGCGCACATAGGCGGGAGAGGCATTGATGCTCTTGCGATAGGCCAGGGTGACCCCGCCCCAGGACCGGATCAGGGGTATGAAGTCGGGCGGCTCGCCCGCGGCTGCGGCCCGGGCCCGTTCCTCGGCAACCTGGCGACCGTGGCGGAGAAACTCCTGCAAGACTTCGCGGTCCTCCTCGCCAAGCCCGGCCAGTACTTGCTGCTCGCCTCGTTCCGCCACCAGCCGCTGGTGTTGCGCCAATACCTTCTCGACCTGGCGCACATAGTGGGTCTGCACCTCGGTGGCGGTATCCACGGCGGTCAAACCGCCACCGATCACCACCGCCGGCAGCCGTACCTGGAGGTTGGCGAGGCTGCTCTGTTTGCCGGCGCCGGTGAGTTGCAGCGCCATCAGGAAATCGCTGGCCTGACGCATGCCGCGAGCCAGGCTGTTACCCATGGGAATGACCCGTGGCAGACCCGCGCCAGTGGCCACGCAAACATGGTCGAAGTCCAGTGACCAGGCATCTTCCAGGGTCAGCGTGCCACCGAGACGGACGCCACCGAACACCTGGAACCGCGGGCGCCGCATCAGACACAGATAGATCAGCTTGAGAAAGTTCTTGTCCCAACGCACCGTGATGCCGTATTCGGCAACACCGCCGAAACCCTGCAGGATACGCTCGTCCAGCGGCTCCACCAGTTCCGACCAATCGCGCACCGGTTCGCGCAACAGCCGCTCAGGCAGCGGCTCGATCTTGAGCCCATCGATGCCCACCACCGCGCAACCTTCCATGGTCAGGTGGTGAGCCATGGTGAATCCTGCCGGGCCCATGCCGGCGACCAGTACCCGCCGACCGTTGTAGTCCTGTGGCAGATACTGCTCACGGCGCAACGGATTCCAGCGGGTCAGCAGATCGTAGATCTCGACACCCCAGGGCAGGTCCAGCACATCGGTGAGTACCCGGGTCTCGATTTCCGGTATGTCGACCGGATCCTGCTTCTGGTAGATGCAACCCTTCATGCAATCGTTGCAGATCCGGTGACCGGTAGCCGGAATCATGGGATTGTCGACCATGGCGACGGCCAGCGCGGCGATGGCGTGACCATCGCGTTTGAGCAGATGCATTTCGGAAATTTTTTCCGACAAGGGACAACCGGTGAGAACCACCCCCAACGGGTCGGTCTTCAGACCCAGACCCGGCTCACCCTTTTTCTGCGGAAAACCCTTGGAACAGAAATCACCATCGTGGTCATGGCAATAGATGCAGTACTGCACCTCACCCTGTACCTGGCGGGCCGTCATGCGCGTATCGGTGAGTTTGAAACCGTCGCGCTTGTACCAGGTCACGGGATCGGCCTGGCTACGCTGCAGGGCATCGCCCTCGACCGCTTGCAACGGCACCAGGTGGGCGTGATCCACGCGGTCCGGCAGTTTGAACGCAGTCCACGCCATCACCGCGGCCTGGCCCTCGGCGGTGGTCAATGCCAGCCGGGACCATTGCACCAGGGATTCAAGCTGGTCGGCCTTGTTTTCAGGGTCGGCCAACAATTGCTCTGCGAAGCGGGCAACAGCCTGCTCGCGGTCGCCTGCGACCTCGATTCCGGCAGCCTGCAGGCGTTCGTCCAGCCAGCCGTCGAGTTCCGCGAAGCTGCGCTCGATCGGCTTGCGGTAACGCCTGGCACGGCGCATCACGAAAGTCTTCTTGAACGCCAGTAACACGTCGTTGGCCAGAGTCTGGCGCGCGGACTCGCCCAGGGCCTCCTCGACACCCAGCAGGCTCGCCAGGAAATTCTGCAATGGTACCGCCAGCGCCAGTAGAAACTCGCTCAGGGCGACCGGTTCCGAAGGCCCCCCGGCCTGGCGATACTGCTGCATTTGCTGCAGCAGGCCTTCGTCGCGCTGTTCCAGCCAGCTGCAAAAACGATGGTCCAGACGGCGCAGACCCGCCACTGTGAACAGCGCATTGAACTCGAAGCCCTGACGTCGCAAAGCGCTTTTCATTTCTGCTCCCATCGCAGCCGAACTACCGCCGGGCGAACAACCGCCAGACGACAGGCTACGGCGAACCGGGCATTTTGCCCGAACCGGTTCTCTTTCGACAATGCGACGGTGGGGCCTCTAGAATGCGGACAACGCGGCTTCCCGATCCTGATAGACGTCATACACCATATCGAAACCCAATGTCTGGAACACCCGCTGCACCGCGGGCGAGGGCCTCAGCAATTTCATATGAGGGGAGCGGGCGGTTGGTACAGCGCCGGGATCCTCGGGTTTGTCGAGATGGTACTCCCGATAGATGTCATGGATCGCACGGATTCCCGCGCTGCCAATATAGGTCACCCCGCCCAGATCCACTAGCAGGTCCTTCGCACCCCGGGCCTGCGCTTCCAGGGCCTTGCCCTCCAGCTGCATGGCTGTAACCGCGTCCAGGGAACCCACCAGCTTAAGCACCGTCACCGGAACCCGCCTGCCTTCCTCGGCAACGGAGATTCGCAACCCTGACGCCATGTCACTCATCCTGTTGAAACCGCCAACAGCCGCTGGCCGCTGCAAGGATAGCGCAGTCCTTCGCGGATGGTCACGCGATGCCTTCGATGGCGCCGCGGTCGCGGGCCTCTGTATCGTGTGGC
>CBDVAK010000078.1:0-12773 GCA_965371945.1 uncultured Candidatus Competibacteraceae bacterium | reverse complement strand
CGCGATTTTCGTCTGTCATGATCGCCTCAGGTTGTGTGACTGACGAACTGCCCGCGCCGCAGGCCGTAGCGAATGCACCACCCGCACCCACGTTATGACTGCCAAGGCCCCGAGTTTCGTGCAAATGGCTTGAGGTGAGCGATGATAGCAGATGCATGGCCGGTCAGTTCGCCAACTACCCGCAGCTTGTCGTCGGCGCCTCCGCTGTCGCCTCGCTCCAGCATGAGCCTGGCATCTTCGGAGTGCGAACGGAGGGCGGCCAATGTTTAATGAAGTTCGCGCGTGATGCCGCTGGTGCCCCGGGGTGAAGCACTCTGGCGCGTCGACGTTGTGGTGCGGTCAGGGGGCTGTTCGGGCGATGGCCCAGACCTCGAGGCGTTTGACCGGTCCGGCCCGAAGGGCGGTGGCTGCGGCCGATACGGTGGCAGCGCTGGTGACCACATCGTCCAGCAAGGCGACATGCGACCAGTGATTGTTCTGGTTGGCGACGAAGGCGCCGTGTAGATTGCGACGACGCTGATCGACACCCAAACCGGTTTGCGCGGGCGTGTGCCGAATCCGGGTCAGACCCCGGGGCGCAACCGGGATCGACAGGGCCTGCCCCAGCCAGCGGGCGATTTCCAGTGTCTGATTGAAACCACGCGCACGGCTGCGACGGTCGTGCAACGGTGTCGGGATGATGATGTCCGGCAGTGGGTGGTGGCTGACCGAATCCAGCAGTAGCGCTGCCAGCACGGGAGCCAGGTACAGTTGTTCTCGAAACTTCAGGCGGGTGATCAAGGTATCGATGGGTGCGGCATATACATAAGGCACCCGGGCGCAGTCGAACGGCGGCGGTTGGCGCTGGCAGTGGCCGCATTCGCTCGATACAGCGGTGCTAGTAAGCGGCAGCGCGCAGCGGCTGCAACAATGGTGGTTGCGAGGCAGGCTGTGGCGACATTCCCGACACAGGCTCCCGGGGACACCGGGGTCGGCGCCACACAGGACACACTGGGGTGCGAAGACCCACTCCAGCAGCGTCGCTGTCATACGGGTGCGCACGCTGGCTCGACCTGCCTTGTTCCGCGGAGAGCCTGTGCAGCAGTTGTTTGCGGTAGACTTGGACATTGGTTCGCGCCGCTTTGGCCGGAGCCGGTCAAAGGCTTCAAGCAGGTGCCGTGCCGGCCCCGTGTGGCCGCTGGCGTCGCCGTGAATGCAGCCATTCTGACCACTACTCAAATGAACCGGGGGCATCGCGTTCATGGCTCGGCGTGAGCATGCAGGAGAACTGGATCGCCGCGCGCTGCGTCAAGCCCTGCAAGCAGCAGCTTCGAGCTGGGAGCAGGCTGCCGTGGTCCAGGAGGAAGTTGGCAAGCGCTTGCTGGAGCGTCTCGCCGGTATCAGGGTTGTGCCCACGGTCATTTGCGATATTGGCTGTGGTACCGGGCTGCTGACCCGCCGGCTGGCGGGCGCCTACCGCAGCGCCAGGGTCATCGGGGTGGAGCGTGCTCCAGCGATGCTGCGACGGGCCAGGACACGCTCCCGGTTGTGGCGTCGTCCGCTCTACGCGTGCGGGGACCCGGAGTCGTTGCCGCTGGCGAGCGCGAGCTGCGACCTGCTGGTTTCCAATCTTGCCCTGCAGTGGTGCAATCAACTGTCCGCCGCGATGGATGAGTTTCACCGTGTACTGCGGCCGGGTGGCCTGCTGCTGTTCTCCACCCTCGGTCCGGACACCCTGGTTGAGCTGCGTGGTAGCTGGCAGGAGATCGATCAACGGGATCATGTTCATCAGTTCGTGGATATGCATATAGTCGGCGATGCCATGCTGTGCGCCGGATTGCGGGACCCGGTAGTCGACGTCGAGCGGTTGACATTGACTTATCCGGATCTGCAGGGGCTGATCAGGGATCTGCGGGCGTTGGGAGCGACCAACGCCCGGCGTGATCGCAGCCGGGGTTTGTCCGCCAGTCATACACTGCGGGACCTCGAACGCGCCTACGAGCGGTTCCGGGTGGACGGCGTGCTCCCGGTGAGCTGTGAGCTGGTGTATGGGCATGCCTGGGCGTCCGCCGGGCGATCGCGTCGTGGCACGGGCACCGTGGGAAATGAGGTGGTGGTGCCGCTCAGTCGTCTCGGTGGCAGAAACCGTGCTTGAGTCGCCGCGGTGCGGTACCGGGTGCTAGTCATCCAGGGCAGCTTACCGAGGTATCAGAAAATCTTATTGCGTACAGCGTTGTCCATATAGGAGAATCAGCCTCCGGTTCGCCTTGCGGCTGTGCAGCCATGGCGGTTTGGCGGGGGGCGCTGTGGTCAATGTACGCAAAGCTTCGGCCGGTGGCGGGTGGCAGTTTGTTCTGAGGCCGAACCGTTCGATGTCGTGGCGGGCCAATCTTGTATTCTATTCCGGAATTCTGGCAGTCTCACTGGGAGCGGCCTTAACCCTTGGCCTGATGGGGTACTGGCTGATACTGCCTTTCACTGGTTTGGAAATGATAGGGCTGGGCTGGGCGCTGTATGCAGTATCAAAACAATGTCACCGCTGTGAGGTGATTCGGATCGGGCCACAACAGATCACCATCGAGCGAGGCTGGCACCGGCCGGCAGAGTGCCGCAGTCTTCCGCGAGACTGGGCCCGGGTGGAATTGCAAGGCTCCGGGCGCGGCTGGCGCCCGAGCAGGTTGCTGATCCGCGCCCGCGGGTGTGCGGAGGAAGTCGGGCGTTTTCTCAATGACGACGAGCGGCTGGGATTGGCGGCTGATTTGAAGCAGGCGCTGCGGGATGGCTGAACAGCGCCAATCCGTACGACAACCAACAATGCAAGGAACTTGGGAGGCAAGCATGCCACTGAACTGGATCAGCCGCGCTACCGCAAAAATGACTGCGGCTGCCACCGCGCTGTGGGCAGGTGGTTCGCAGGCGGCGCTGGATCTCAATCTCACCAAAGGTGTCACCTCGCTCAGTCGGGAGGTCTACAGCCTACATATGCTGATCCTCATCATCTGCGTGATCATCGGCGTGGTGGTGTTCGGGGTCATGTTTTACTCCATGTACCACCATCGCAAGTCGAAAGGCGCGGTCCCGGCACAATTCCATGAGAGCACCACGGTCGAGGTGGTGTGGACTGTGATCCCCATGCTGATCCTGATCGGGATTGCGATCCCGGCGACCAAGACGCTGATTGCCATGGAGAATACCGAGGATTCCGATCTGACCATCCTGGTGACCGGTTATCAATGGAAGTGGAAGTATGACTACGTTGGCGAAAACATCAGCTTTTTCAGCTCGTTGTCCACTCCCAGGGCGCAAATCGCAGGGCTTGAGCCCAAAGGCGAGAACTATCTGCTCGAAGTCGACAACCCGGTGGTGATTCCGGTCGGCAAAAAGGTCCGCTTTCTGACCACTGCCGCTGATGTCATCCACTCCTGGTGGGTACCGGCGCTGGGCTGGAAACGTGACGCAATTCCAGGATTCGTCAACGAAAGCTGGGCACGGGTGGATACGCCGGGTACCTATCGCGGTCAGTGCGCTGAGTTGTGCGGCAAGGATCACGGTTTCATGCCGGTGGTGGTGATTGCCAAGACCGAGGCGGAATTCGAGCAATGGAAGCAGGAACAGGGCGTGGCAGTCCAGCAGGCAAGCGCTGCGGCTGATCGCGAGTGGGCCATGGCGGAATTGCTGACCCAGGGCCAAAAGGTTTACCAGGCCAACTGTGTGGCATGCCATCAGGCCAATGGCCAGGGCATGGCCGACATGTTCCCGCCATTGGCCGGCAGCGCGGTCACTACCAGTGGTCCGGTCAGCGAACATGTGGCCGCGGTATTCAGTGGTCGTCAGGGCACCGCGATGCAGGCATTTGCAACCCAGCTCAACGACGTCGATCTGGCTGCCGTGGTGACCTACACCCGCAACGCCTGGGGTAACGACACCGGCGATCTTGTTCAGCCTTCCCAGATAAAGGACATGCGCTAACGGCGCTGCAGGAGGATTCAGACAGATGACTACCGAGGTTCTGCCCCACGATGCGCATCATGAAGTGCACCCGAAAGGGATAGTGCGCTGGTTGACCACCACCAACCACAAGGACATCGGCAGCATGTATCTGGTGCTGTCGCTGATCATGTTTCTGGTCGGCGGTGCCATGGCGCTGATTATCCGCGCCGAGCTATTTGAACCCGGTCTGCAACTGGTCGATCCACAATTCTTCAACTCCATGACCACCATGCATGCGCTGATCATGATTTTCGGTGCGGTCATGCCTGCATTCGTGGGTCTGGCCAACTGGATGGTTCCACTCATGATCGGTGCGCCGGATATGGCGCTGCCGAGGCTCAACAACTGGAGCTTCTGGATTTTGCCGTTTGCCTTCACCATGCTGCTGTCGACTCTGTTCATGCCTGGCGGAGCACCGGCGGGTGGCTGGACGCTTTATCCGCCGTTGTCGCTACAGACCGGCGATGCTTTCCCGTTTCTGATTTTTGCCATCCATTTCATGGGTATCTCGTCGGTGCTGGGCTCGATCAATATCATTGCCACCATTCTCAACATGCGCGCACCCGGCATGGCCCTGATGAAGATGCCTTTGTTCGTGTGGACCTGGCTGATCACCGCCTACCTGCTGATCGCCACCATGCCGGTACTGGCGGGTAGTGTCACCATGCTGCTCACCGACAAGTACTTCGGCACCTCCTTCTTCAATGCAGCCGGTGGCGGCGACCCGGTCATGTTTCAGCATATCTTCTGGTTCTTCGGCCATCCGGAGGTCTATGTCCTTATTTTGCCCGCGTTCGGAATCGTGTCGCAGATCATTCCGACCTTTGCGCGCAAGCCATTGTTTGGTTACAGCTCAATGGTTTACGCCACCGCTTCCATCGCGTTCCTGTCGTTCGTGGTCTGGGCCCATCACATGTTTACGGTTGGTATGCCGCTGGCCGGTGAGTTGTTCTTTATGTACACCACTTCGCTGATCGCGGTGCCGACCGGGGTCAAGGTGTTCAACTGGGTGTCCACCATGTGGAAAGGTTCGATGACCTTTGAGACGCCGATGCTGTTCGCCATCGCGTTCGTAGTGCTGTTTACGATCGGCGGTTTCTCGGGGCTGATGATGTCGGTGGCGCCATCCGATTTTCAGTACCATGACACCTACTTCATCGTCGCCCACTTCCACTATGTGCTGGTACCCGGCGCGGTATTCTCGATCATGGCGGCGGTCTACTACTGGTTGCCGAAGTGGACCGGCCACATGCTGGATGAAAAGCTGGGTCGCTGGCATTTCTGGCTGTCGGTGATAGGTGTCAACATCCTTTTCTTTCCCCAGCATTTCCTGGGGCTGGCGGGGATGCCAAGACGTATCCCGGATTATGCGCTGCAGTTCGCTGAGTTCAACATGATCTCCACGATCGGCGCATTCATTTTTGGCTTCTCCCAGCTCTTGTTCGTCTACGTGGTTATCAAGACCATACGTGGTGGTGCGCAGGCCAGTGACCAGGTCTGGGAAGGGGCCGAAGGTCTGGAGTGGACCCTGCCCTCACCACCGCCCTACCATACTTTCGAAACCGCGCCTGAGATCAAGTAGGCGCGATCGGGGGGCGCGGGCGTGCCGGCCCCCCGACAAACCGACAGGACGGGCTCTTGGAAGTGAACGATGTCGAGCAAAGGCGCAGAGCGGCGCGCAGAACTGCGATCATTCTGGCGGTGGTCGCCGTGGGTATCTATCTCGCGTTTTATCTGTTGGGGAGTGTCGGACAGTGACCGGAAACACAACAGCAGCCCGAAACGGTAACCTGCGCACAGTCTCGAAACTGTTGCTGGTTACGGTGGCCATGTTTGGGTTCGGCTTTGCCATGGTGCCGATCTACGATGTGCTCTGTGAACTGACCGGCCTCAACGGTAAGCCGGCAGCCGGCCCGGCCGTCGAAACCGATGGCGGTGTGGATCGAGCGCGGTTGGTGACGGTCGAGTTCGTGGCGATGGTGAACGGCGGCGTGCCATGGGAGTTCAGACCCAAGGTCGACCGGCTGCAGGTTCATCCAGGCGAGACCCGGCAGGTCAGCTTCTATGCACGCAATCTGCGCGAGGTGGCGCAGGTGGCGCAGGCAGTGCCGAGTGTGGCGCCAGGCCAGGCAGCCCGATACTTCAGAAAAACCGAGTGTTTCTGCTTTACCCGCCAGGAATTCCTGGCCGGTGAAGGGCGTGATATGCCGCTGGTGTTTTCGCTGGACCCCGATCTGCCGGCCGACATCCACACGGTAACCTTGTCCTACACATTTTTTGAACTCCAGGATCAAGCCGCGAGTACAGCGGTCGACAGTAGCAACCCAGGGGGTGAGGGAGCATGAGTTCCAGTCAGGCGCATGGGCACTACTACGTGCCGCACGGGAGCTATTGGCCGATCACGGCCTCGGTAGGGTTGTTTATCACTTTTGTCGGGGCCGCCAAATGGCTTAATGGCGATAGTGTCGGCAGCACGCTGTTCATGGTCGGTGTCATCGCCGTCGTGGTGATGATGTTCGGCTGGTTCGGCACCGTCATCAAAGAGAGTATGGCCGGGAAATACAATGCGCAGGTGGACCGCAGCTTTCGCTGGGGCATGGGCTGGTTCATCTTTTCCGAGGTCATGTTTTTTGCCGCCTTTTTCGGAGCACTGTACTACGCCAGGGATTTCTCCATTCCCTGGCTGGGTGGCGAGGTATCCTCAAATGCCGCCACCAATGCCGTGCTGTGGCCAGGGTACGAGGCGATCTGGCCGACCAATGGTCCGGGCGATGTCGGTGGTGATTTCGAGTACATGCAACCCTGGGGCCTGCCGGCCATCAATACCCTGTTATTGTTGACCAGTGGCGTGACGGTGACCTGGGCCCATTGGGGGTTGAAGGAAAACAACCGCAGCAAGCTGAAGATCGGCCTGGCGGCGACTGTCGTTCTGGGCCTGCTGTTTGTCAGTGTGCAGGCTTATGAGTACATCCATGCGTACTCTGAATTGAACCTGACGATGGAATCAGGAATCTACGGATCGACCTTCTACATGTTGACCGGCTTCCACGGTGCGCACGTCACCATCGGGGTCATCATGTTGACTGTGATGCTGGTTCGCGCCCACAAAGGACATTTCAGCGCTCATGATCATTTTGCCTTCGAGGCCGCTGCCTGGTACTGGCACTTCGTCGACGTGGTCTGGCTGGGACTGTTTATTTTTGTCTACTGGCTCTGAGGCATCGATGATTGGGTGCCGGGTGTCGGCAGCAGTCCGTGAGGTCGCAGGGCACCTGTGAAATAGCCCACCAGCAGCAAGGCGAAAAGCAGTAGCGAGAGAGCAATTCGTATCGTCAGTGCCATGACCGGACGTTTGCTGCTGCCATGATCACGAATCAGGAACAGCATGCTTGCCGCCAGGCTGACCAATATGACCACCAGTAGCACGACGATGATCAACTTGAACATTTACCGGATCTCCAGCCGTGACAGGGGTGTCAGTATACCCGTCTGCGATGCCTATACAGCCGAGGTTGCGGAGCGCTCGACGTATCCATGAACATTGGCCCCTACCGCCTGCGGCCTGCGTTGATACCCACTCTGGCGGTCACGGTGCTGCTGCCGGTGCTGTTTGCGTTGGGGTTGTGGCAATTGCAGCGGGCGGATCAGAAGCGGGATCTGGTGGATCAGTTGCAGGAGCGCCGGGCGATGCCGGTACTTGATGCCGCGAACTTGCAAGCCGACCTGCAGCAGCGCTTTCGGCGCGTCGCAGTGATGGGTGAATATATTCGGGATCATGATGTGCTGCTGGACAATCAGATTCGGGATGGCGTGGCAGGGTACACGCAGTTGTCGCCGCTGCGGCTTGCGGGTGGGCAGGGCGTGCTGTTGGTGAACCGTGGCTGGTTGGCGGTAGGCAGCGATCGCCGTTCGTGGCCTGTCACCAGGGTGCCGATTGGACTATTGCGACAGCAAGGCGTACTGGACCGCCCGGCCCGGCCCGGATTGCAACTCGGCGACAGCATAGTGGTGGCAGACGGCTGGCCGCTGGTGCTGCTGGAGTTCGATGCCCTGGAAGTGGAGCAGCGTTTGGGTGAGCCGGTACTGCCGCTGGTACTGGTGGCTGCGGATCAGGCCTTGCCGGTGGCGTTGCCTGGATTCGGCCCGCAGCGACATCTGGGCTACGCGCTGCAATGGTTCTCGCTGGCGTTTGCGTTGCTGGTGATCTTTGTTGTGGTCAACACGTCCAGACTGGAGAGGGGATGACACAGGTGGCGGCGGTCGGTGGACAACCGGGTACCAGGGTGGCGCGGCGCCGGGCCAGGTGGTCCATGGTGGCGATATTCTTTTTGTTCGCGGTGCCACTGGGAACCGCGGTGTGGCTGTTCAACAGTGGTTGGCGCCCCGGCAGCACGGTCAATCACGGTGAATTGATCGTACCGACGGTCGATGTCTCCGGCTTCGTGTTGCACGACCGCCAGGGTGATGCAGTCACGGGGGCGTTGCTCACCGGACAGTGGACCATCGTGGTGGTGGCGGGCCAGACCTGTAACCCGCGCTGTCGACAGCAACTCTACGACACCCGGCAGGTGCGTCTGGCCGTCGGCAAGGATATCGACCGTGTGCAGAGGGTGCTGCTGGTCGCCGCACAGACCGGGTTGCCGGCGGCAGCACTGGATGCGCACCCCGATCTGCGGATATTGCAGGGACCGGTCACCGGAGACCTGAACCAGACCGGTACCATCCTGATGGTTGACCCGCTTGGCAACCTGATGATGCGCTATCCCGACGACTATCAGCCCCGGGGTATGCTCAAGGACTTGCAGAGGCTGCTGAAGTGGTCCGAGATCGGTTGACCAGGCCCATGGAGGCGACCGCTGCGTTGTTGCCGGCCTTGTATCGGGCCGAGGCATTCGGCTATCGTAATCGGCTGGTATTGGAAGTGCGGATTCCCGGTGGGGCGCGATGGTGGTGAGTCGGAAACAGGTTTGCATGGACGGTAGCCGCAACCGTACCGGAGGTCCGCAATGACGGGTCAGGCGTTGCGCGCGGGGCTGTTCGCGCAGTGGCGCGATTATTTCGAACTGGCCAAACCCAAGGTGGTTTCCCTGATCACCTTTACCGCCATGGTCGGCATGTTTCTGGCGCGACCGGCCATGGTTCCCTGGGCCGTCTTGTTGTTCGGTTCGCTGGGGATCGCGCTGGTCGCGGGTGCCGCTGCCGCCATCAATCATCTGGTCGATCAACGTATCGATGCGGTGATGGCGAGAACCCGTGGGCGACCTCTGCCCAGCGGTCATCTCGATCGTCACCACGCATTGCTGTTCGCCGCTTTGTTGTGTGCATCCGGTGTGGCCCTGCTGCTGACTTTTACCAACCTGCTCACCGCCTTGCTGACCCTGGCTTCGCTGATCGGTTATGCCGTGGTCTACACGATGTACCTGAAGCGCGCGACGCCACAGAACATCGTCATCGGCGGCGCCGCGGGCGCTGCACCACCATTGCTGGGCTGGGTGGCGGTCACCGGACACATCGAGCCGGGCGCACTGCTGCTGTTTCTGATCATCTTCGTGTGGACACCCCCTCATTTCTGGGCGCTGGCGCTGCATCGGCGCGAAGACTATGCGCGCGCCGGAATCCCCATGTTGCCGGTGACCCACGGGCCGCGGTTCACCCGTTTGCAGATACTGTTGTACACCCTGGTACTGTTGGCGGTGACCTTGTTGCCTTTCGCCATCGGTATGAGTGGCTGGGTCTATCTCGCGGTGGCGGTGTTGCTGGGGCTGCGCTTCGTGTGGATGGCGGCCCGTCTGTATATCGCTGATGACGACCGTCTGGCGATGCCGGTGTTTTTGTACTCTATCGTCTATCTGTTCGTGCTGTTTGCGGCGCTGATGGGCGACCACTACCTGCAGTTTCTGCTGAGCTGAGTGCCTGGCGGGTCCGGGCAGGCTCACGGGAATCCCGTGGCGGATGCTGCCGGGTCGCGGGCTGGCCCGGTCGATGGCGGTACCAAAGGCCGCGAAAACTGTTACCACTGTGGTTTGCCGGTGCCCCCGGGGACAACGTTTGAAGTCCGTGTCGAGGGGGTAGACCGACCGATGTGTTGCCATGGCTGTCAAGCTGTGGCACAAGCCATCGTCGATGCCGGGCTCACCGATTTCTACCAGCATCGCACCAGCAATGCCCGCACCAGCGCCGATCTGATACCGGCCCAGCTCCGTGAGTTCGAGCTCTACGATCGCGAGGATCTGCAACAGGACTTCGTGCGCCGGGATGGCGATCGGGTCCGCGAGGCCGCTTTGATCCTCGAGGGTATCGTCTGTGCCGCCTGCGTGTGGCTCAACGAACGCCATGTCAGAAGCCTGCCGGGCGTGATCGACTTCCAGGTCAACTACTCCACCCACAGAGCGTCGCTGCGCTGGGATCCCGAGCGTATTCAGCTAAGCGAGGTTCTCAAGTCGATCGCCGCGATTGGCTATCTTGCCCACCCGTTCGATCCACAGCGGCAACAGGCCCTGTATCAGGATGAGCGCTCGCGAGCATTGCGCAGGCTGGCGGTGGCCGGATTCGGTGCCATGCAGGTCATGATGCTTGCGGTGGCCCTCTATGCCGGTGGTTACCAGGGCATGGATAGCGGGATGCGGGATTTTCTGCGTTGGGCCAGTCTGGTGGTCACGCTGCCGGTGGTGATCTATTCCGGGCAGACTTTTTTCATTTCCGCCTGGCGGGACCTGCGCCGGCGCCGTCTCGGTATGGATGTACCCGTCTCGCTCGCTATCGGGCTTGCGCTCGGCGCCAGCATCTGGTCCACCGTCAGCGGTGGCCGCGAGGTGTACTTCGATTCGGTGACCATGTTTACCTTTTTTCTGCTGGCCGGGCGTTTTCTCGAACTCGGCGCTCGGCATCAGGCTGGCCGGGTCAGTGAACAGCTGGTCGGTATGCTGCCCGCCATGGCTCGCCGCATCGGTGCCGCTGGCGAGGAACTGGTGGCGGTGGCGGAACTGCGTCGTGGCGACCAGGTGCGGATTCGCCCGGGTGACAACGTGCCGGCGGATGGTGTCGTTGTGGAGGGCCTCAGCAGCATCGATGAATCGTTGTTGAGCGGAGAAAGCACTGCGGTTGCGAAGTCGCCGGGAGACCGCCTGGTGGGTGGCTCGGTCAACCTGGAGAGCCCGCTGCTGATGACGGTCGAGCAGGTCGGTCCGGATACGGTGCTGTCGTCCATCGTCCGACTGCTGGAACGCGCTCAGAGCGAGCGACCGCGGATCGCAGCGCTGGCGGAGCGCGTGGCGGGCTGGTTCGTGGCGGGAGTGTTGCTGCTGGCGGCTGTGGTGGCTATCTGGTGGCTGAACACAAAACCGGCCGACGCCCTCTGGGTGACACTTTCGGTACTGGTGGTGACTTGCCCCTGTGCGTTGTCACTGGCCACGCCCGCGGCAGTTACCACCGCGACCGGGGCACTGACCCGTCTGGGTTTGTTGACCACCCGCGGTCATGCTCTGGAAACACTGGCGCGGGCCAGCCATATGGTGTTCGATAAGACCGGCACCCTCACCGAGGGCCGCCTGCGGCTGACCGAAGTGATCACCAGCCGGCGTTGCGACAGGGCGCGTGCCTTGCAGATCGCGGCGGCACTGGAGAGCAGTTCGGAGCACCCGGCCGCGGACGCCATCATCGCCGCGGCGTCCGCTGTATCGCTGCCGGCCAGGCAGATCCGCAATGTTCCGGGACAGGGCATCGAGGGCTTGGTCGGTACCATGCGGTACCGGCTCGGTAATCCGCAATTCGTAGCCGCGATGAGTGCTGGCCGGTCCCGCGAGGACTTCGGCAATGCAACGGTGTGGCTTGGTGATGAAGATGGACCGTTGGCCGGTCTGATTCTGGAAGACCGTATCCGTCCGCAGGCCGTGGACGCGGTGGCCGCCTTGCAGGACCTGGGCTTGCGGATTGTGCTGCTGAGCGGTGATCATCCCCGCGTGGTCGAGGCCGTCGCCGGTCAAATCGGCATTGTGAAGGCGACTGGCGGCCTGTTGCCGGCAGACAAACTGGAACAGGTCAGAGCCTTGCAGCGGCAGGGAGCGGTGGTCGCCATGGTCGGCGATGGTATCAACGACGGCCCGGTGCTGGCCGGAGCCGAAGTATCCATCGCGATGGCGGGAGGTACCCGTGTGGCGCAGGCTGCCGCCGATATGGTGCTGTTTTCGGACAATTTGGGCGCGCTGGTGGTGGGCGTGCGGGTGGCGCGGCAGACGCTGGCGGTGATCAGACAGAACCTCGTCTGGGCCTTGGGTTACAATGCCTTGGCATTGCCGTTGGCGGCGACCGGTTGGGTACGCCCGTGGATGGCGGCCATCGGCATGTCACTGAGTTCGCTGCTGGTGGTGCTCAACGCATTGCGGCTGCGGAAAGCTGCTGGCGATGAAAATCGGGTGCCATGACCCGTACCCACACTGCCCCGACTTATTGGGCACTTACCGTCACGGTGGCCAACACCCCGGACTATCGAGAACTTACCCATGACCATACTCTATATGTTGATTCCTCTGGGACTGATCCTCATGGCCCTGGCGGTCGGCTTTTTTGTGTGGTCGGTCAGGAACGGCCAGTTCGACGACCTGGAAGGCCCTGCCCACCGGATTTTGATGGATGACGATGATCCTTTGATTCCGCCGCCACCCGGCGAGGAAAAGCGCGACCGGAGAGTCGGCTGATTCGACTCGCCCCGCCGGCCCGTTTTGTTGATATACCCACGGCATGCCGTGGGTATAGAAATCGCCTTAAGCTTCCAGGCTGCCGCGGATCTTCTTCATGGCATTGTTCTC
>CBDVAK010000077.1:0-12872 GCA_965371945.1 uncultured Candidatus Competibacteraceae bacterium | reverse complement strand
AGTAGTTCGGCGAACCGGGCACATAGCGGGTCTGCTTGTCGACTTTCAGCAACCGGGTGACCAGCACGGCGTCGATATCACTGCCGCGTATGGCGGCCTCGATATGCTCACGATTGAGTTCGCTTTCAGCGGGAATCAAGTGGGCGCTCGGTATGGCGGTAACGCCGGGGCGCTCCTGCAGTTTGCTGACGAATTCTTCCTCGAACAAACGGCGTTCGGCCGGTTTGTCGGTCATGCCAACGACCAGGATGTTGTGGAATGTTGGGCCGGTGTAGGCGGTGTCAGTCCATTGGCTTACCAGTTCGGTGTTGGCGCAGGCGCTCAACAGCGCCAGCAGGGCTGCCAGTGTCAGTGTTCTGCTCATGTTCTGTCTCCTGTACATGGTCGGCCGTGGGTATTTCCATTTCCTCCGGCGGCCGCGATACCCAGCGCCGCTGCATCCACATCCAGTATTCCGGATCGCGTCGGATGTGCTGTTCCAGTACGCTGGTGCATTGCTGGGTAACTTGCAGCAGAATCTCGTCGGTGGATAGTCCGGATTGTTGGCTGGCGATGATGGCCGGCTGATACGCCGCACGGTATCGCCCGTCATCGGTGGGAATGCAGAAGACCGGTACCAGTGGCGTGCCGTACTTGAGTGAGAACCAGGCGGGCAGCCGCGTGGTGGCGGCCTTGCGGCCAAAGAAATCGACGAACACGCGATCGCCCTTGCGGATATTCTGGTCGATCAGAAAAGCGACGGTACCGCCCTTCCTGAACACGCGCCGCATCTGTCGCAGTGCACCTTCCTTATAGATGACCTGGTTTCCAGACATCGCGCGCAGCCGCTCAAGCCAGCGTTTGAAATAGGGGTTGTCGGGCGCCCGGCCCACCACGTATGCGGGCCCCAGGGTGTAGCCATGACGGATGGCGTGAATCTCCCAGTTGCCGAAATGCCCGGTGATGATAATCACACCACGACCGAGCGCCTCAGCGGCCCGGTAGTGTTCGACCCCCTCGAGCTCGACCAGGGCTTCGATCTGCTGCTGCGAACGCCAGGGCAGCGCCAGCCCTTCGAACAACAGGACACCCAGATGGCGAAAGGCGCCACGCGCCAGTCGCTGCTGTTGCGCAGGGGTGAGTTCGGCGCCATAGGCGGCGCTGATATTTCTGATCGTTCTGTTGCGGTGACGCCGGTCTACGGCGAAAGCCAGGCTACCGAGGCCCCGCCCACAAGCCAGCCACCAGTGCCTGGGCAGCAGCCTGCCAACAGCGCTCAGGGACAGCAGCAGAAGATTTTGCAGCCAGTACACGATTACCAGCAATCACCTTCAAACGCCGTCCACGCCAGAATCTTTCCGATGGACCGACACAGACGTTTTGCGATGCCGCGGCGTCACTCGAGCTTCATTTGCGCAGCGTCGCTGATATACCAGTCACCATCAGCCTGCTTGCATGCCAGGATGGTGTTTTCACTGGTCAGTTCGTCCTTGCGGTTGGTGAAGCGAATAGCGCGGCAGGTCTCGCTCTTCTTGTTGGTGTACGAGCGCAACGGCGTAATGGTGCCCGACTGGCCGGTATCCTTGTTTTCCCAAGTGCTGGTTTCACCATCTGCGTTGTTTTCGGCAGCGGCAACCGCGGTTTCGTTCTCTATCTCCCAATCAGCATCGGTGAAGAACCGAATCGGGTCGAGCAGCAGGAATTGAGCATTGATGCCGGCGAGCGCAGGCGTGGTCAGCAGTATCAGCGACAGCGTCGCAGCGGAAAAAACCAATTTTGTCATGCTAGTCTCTCCTGCACCGGTTGCTGCATTCATGCACGTTAATGCAGTCGAGAACGGGTTACAAGGGGGTTCGGCGTGGGAGTAAAACGCGATGGGGTCGGGCTGGCCGATCTGGCACGCAAGTGCGGGGCAGAGCTGCGCGCTGGTGCGCTTGACCAGATCATCCTCGGGGCCGCCACACTCGAAGATGCCGGTCCGCGAGACCTGACCTACGCCAGTGGGGCGCGGCAGACACTGGCCCTGGAGAAAACCGCCGCCGGGGCCGTGGTGACGAGCGCTGAACTGGCCGCTGCCGGTGTCGCTGCGGCTGCGGCCATACTTGTCGTGGAGGACCCGGAGCTGGCCTTTATTCGTTGTCTGGAGGTGCTTTATCCCCGAGCAACTTTGACCCCGGGGGTGGACTCGGGAGCGACGGTGGCAGCCGATGCCATCATCAGTGCCGGAGCCCGCGTCGATGCCGGTGCGGTGGTGGGAACGGGTGCCCGGATCGGCGCTGGCAGTCACATCATGGCCAATTCCTGTGTTGGCGCGGGGGTACGGCTCGGCAGTGATTGCATACTGTTTCCCAACGTCACGCTCTACGATGGTGTGGTGCTGCAGGACCGTGTGATCATCCACGCTGGTACAGTCATTGGTGCCGACGGCTTCGGCTACCGGTTTCGTGACGGGCATCACGTCAAGTTTCCACAAGTGGGCACGGTGGTGATCGAGAACGACGTGGAAATCGGCGCTAATTCTTGTGTGGACCGGGCAGCACTCGGCAAGACGGTGGTGGGTGCGGGAACCAAGATCGACAACCTGGTGCAGGTCGCCCACAATGTACATATTGGCCGCGGCGCTTTGCTGGCTGGCCAATCCGGTATGGGCGGTTCGACCCGGCTGGGGGACTATGTCGTGCTGGCGGCGCAATGCGGTATCAAGGACCATGTCGAGCTGGGTGCAGGTGCCACGGTGCTGGCGCGCGCCGGCGTGACACGTGATGTGCCGGCCGGCCAGCAGGTGTTCGGATTTCCGGCCGCGGAAAGGCGCCGGGCGCAGCATGAACTCGGTGTAGTGCGACGATTGGTGGCGCTGTACAAGCCGTTGCGGCGGCTGGTGCGCCTGTTGCCGGCGATCGAAGCCAGGTTGGTTGGTAATAGCGATGGTGACAGTGTCTGAATTCCCCCACAGGAGAGAGTAATGAGCGTAATTGGAAGCCGGTTGGATCTGAAAGTAGTTATTTGGCTGGTGCTGCCATTGCTGGGTGCCTGCGCCAGCTCACCGCCCACAAGCTTTTTTATTCTGTCTCCCAATGACGACAGCCGCTCGTATCAGCAAACTCACGAGGCCAAGTTCGGTCTCAGCGTGGGGGTTGGGCCGATCCTGCTACCCGGTTATCTCGACCGCCCGCAGATCGTAACCCGAAAGAGTAGAAATGCTCTGGAACTCAGCGAGTTCAATCAGTGGGCCGAGCCCCTGGAAGACAACTTCGCCAATGTGCTTGGCGATAATCTGTCGGTCCTGCTGCCAACAGATGACATCCGCTTCTATCCATGGGATGTAGGGGCCACGCCGGAATATCAGGTCGAGGTTGAAATCATCCATTTCGACGGTTCCCTGGGCGGCACCGCCAACCTGGACGTGCGCTGGACCATCTACTCCGACGATGGCGTCACCATACTGGTATCCAACAAGTCGAACTTCCAGGAAAAAGCGGCGGACGAGAGCTACGAGGCAACGGTGGCGGCGATGAACCGGGTCGTGGATCAGCTGTCCGCCGAGGTATCGGCTGAACTGTTGGGATTGTCGAAAGGCGGGTGATCCCGGCGTACACCCCGGATCGACCCGGGTAGCCATGCGCGTTTCCCGATCACCGTAGATTTTCTATCGCAGGCAGCTACGCTTGGGGACAGGTGTGGCGGGCGTTGCCGCAGCGCCAAGTTACAAACACATCAATTGCTGATAGATCGGGGACTTCTCAATGGAAGCAATCACTGCGCTGACTTCGTGGCTCAATGGCATTGTCTGGGGCCCGCCAATGCTGGTGCTGATCCTGGGCACCGGCTTGTTCCTGATGGTGGGTCTCAAGCTGATGCCGATCCGCCGGCTCGGTACCGGCTTCGTGCTGTTGTGGTCAGGGCGCTCCGGCAGCGCGGAGAATGGCGAGATCAGCCCCTTCAACGCGCTGATGACGGCGTTGGCCGCGACCATCGGAACCGGCAATATCGCAGGTGTCGCGACCGCCATTTTTCTCGGTGGGCCCGGTGCTCTGTTCTGGATGTGGTGTACCGCGCTGGTGGGTATGGCCACCAAGTATGCGGAGGCGGTTTGCGCGGTCAAGTACCGTGAAGTCGACGAACTCGGCAACCATGTCGGCGGGCCGATGTACTACATCCGCAACGGTTTGTCGAAGAAGTGGGTATGGATGGCACCGGTGTTCGCGGTCTTTGGTGCGATCGCCGGCTTCGGGATCGGCAATACGGTGCAGTCGAACTCGGTGGCACACGTTCTTGACAGCTCTTTCGGTGTCCCGACCTGGCTCAGCGGTTTGGTGCTGATGGTGCTGGTGGCGTTGGTATTGATCGGCGGCATCCAGCGCATCGGCAATGTTGCCGGCAAGCTGGTGCCCTTTATGGCGGTCGCCTATATCATCAGCGGCGTCGCGGTGCTGATCGTGAATTCCGCCGAGTTGCCGGCCGCATTCATGATGGTACTGGAAAGCGCGTTCACGCCGGTTGCGGCGACCGGTGGATTTGCCGGCGCGGCGGTGTGGGCGGCGATTCGTTTCGGTGTGGCCCGTGGTGTGTTCTCCAACGAGGCAGGCCTGGGCAGTGCCGCGATCGCTCACGCCGCGGCGCAGACCCGCGACCCCGTGCGCCAGGGTCTGGTCGCCATGCTCGGTACCTTTATCGATACCATCGTGGTGTGCAGCATTACCGGTCTGGCGATCATCAGTTCCGGTGTCTGGAATTCAGGTGAGACTGGCGCCGCCTTGACCACGCTGGCATTCGAGACCTCGCTGCCTGGCATAGGTGGCTATATGATTCCCGTGGCACTGGCGATATTCGCCTTCACCACCATCCTGGGTTGGTCGTTCTACGGTGAGAAATGTGTCGAGTATCTGTTCGGTGTGGGCTCGATCATGCCGTTTCGGGTGCTGTGGATCATCGCTGTGCCGCTGGGAGCAGTAGGGGATCTCGGCTATGTGTGGCTGCTGGCCGATACGCTCAATGCCATGATGGCGATCCCCAATTTGATCGCGCTGATACTGCTGGGGCCGGTGGTGTTTGGCTTGACCCGGGAGTATTTTGCCAGCCCGCGGCCGACGGTGGCCGGTAGCGATTGAATGTTGCCGTGCGTGACACGGCGAAGAACTGTGAATCCGGGTGACCGTGCGACCGAAAATCGGTGGCACGGTCCTGTGAGGAGTATGAATGTTCAGCAACACAGACGCGATTGCAGGTTACGACGATGAGCTGTGGGCGGCGATCCAGGGCGAGGAAAGACGTCAGGAAGAGCATATCGAGCTGATCGCATCGGAAAACTACACCAGCCCGCGGGTCATGGAAGCCCAGGGTACGGTGCTGACCAACAAATATGCCGAGGGCTACCCTGGTAAGCGCTATTACGGCGGTTGTGAGTATGTCGATATCGCCGAGCGTCTGGCGATAGCGAGGGCCCGGGAGCTGTTCTCCGCCGACTATGCCAACGTGCAGCCGCACTCGGGATCACAAGCCAACGCGGCAGTCTATATGGCGTTGATGGAGCCGCATGAAACCGTGCTGGGGATGAGCCTGGCGCACGGCGGGCATCTCACCCACGGCGCGCGGCCAAACTTCTCCGGCAAGCTCTATCATGCGGTTCAGTACGGGTTGAACCTCGACAGCGGCGAGATCGACTACCAGCAGGTTGCTGATCTGGCCGAGGAACATCGCCCGCGCATGATCGTGGCCGGGTTCTCCGCCTATTCGAGGATCATCGACTGGCAGCGCTTTCGCGATATCGCCGATTCGGTCGGCGCCTGGCTGTTGGTGGATATGGCGCATGTCGCGGGACTGGTCGCGGTCGGTGAATACCCGACGCCGCTGCCCTATGCCGATGTCGTGACCACCACCACCCACAAGACCCTGCGAGGGCCGCGTGGCGGGTTGATCCTGGCGCGTTCCAACCCGGATCTGGAGAAGCGTTTCAATTCGCTGGTGTTTCCGGGCATCCAGGGTGGACCGCTGATGCACGTGATCGCTGCCAAGGCGGTGGCGCTCAAGGAAGCGCTGGAGCCCGAATTTCGTGATTACCAGCGTCAGGTGGTGGCCAACGCCCGGGCCATGGCGGCCGCTTTTCAGGCCCGTGGTATCAACATCGTGTCCGGTGGCACCGACAATCATCTGATGCTGGTCGACCTGATCGACAAGGGCGTGACCGGCAAGGCGGCCGATGCGGCGCTGGGACGTGCCAATATCACCGTCAACAAGAACGCGGTCCCCAACGATCCACAATCTCCATTCGTCACCAGCGGAATCCGGGTGGGTACACCGGCCGGGACCACGCGCGGTTTCCGGGAAGCCGAGTTCGAACAGATTACTGGCTGGATTTGTGACGTACTCGATGATATCGACAGCGAAAGCAACATCGAGCGGGTGCGCGGACAGGTGCTGGAGTTGTGCGCGCGTTTTCCGGTATATCGAAAAGCCGGCGCCTGAAGCGACTGCCGGCTTCACGGTTACGGTGCTGAGGGGCGACCATGTCGATCAGTGTATTCGAACTTTTCAAAATCGGGATCGGGCCTTCCAGTTCCCACACGGTTGGCCCGATGCGCGCCGCGGCGCGGTTCGCGCAGGGGCTGCGGGAAAGGGGGCAGATCGATTCGGTGGCCTCGTTGCGGGTCGAGTTGTTTGGCTCGCTGGGTGCCACCGGCCGTGGGCATGGCAGCGACGTGGCGGTCTTGCTGGGTTTGGAGGGCGCGGACCCGGAAACAATCGATACCGAACAGGTGGGCCCGCGCGTGGAAGAGATTCGCGTTGCCGGCGCCTTGCGTCTCAACGGCGAACGGTTGATTCCGTTTCGGGAAAAGAACCATCTGGTCATGCACCGTCGACGGTCGCTGCCCTATCACCCCAATGGCATGAGTTTCAGCGCTGTCGACGAGCATGGACAGGAAATCGACACCCGTATCTACTATTCGGTCGGTGGTGGTTTCGTGGTCGACCAGGAAGCAGCCGGCGCCGAGGTTCTTCAGGAAGACGACACCGCCTTGCCTTACCCGTTCTCGAGTGGTCAGCAACTGCTGGATATCTGTGCGCGGGAAAACCTTTCCATGAGCGGGATCATGCTGGCCAACGAGACCGCGTGGCGGCCTGAGGGCGAAGTGCGCCAGGGGTTGCTGCATATCTGGGAGACTATGTGCGAATGCGTGCAACGCGGCTGCGAAGCGGAGGGTATTCTGCCGGGCGGAATGAAGGTGCGCCGCCGTGCCGCGGAGTTGTGCAGGCAGCTGCGCAGCCAACCGGAGGCGGGGCTGCGTGACCCCTTGACCATCCTGGATTGGGTGAACCTCTATGCGCTGGCCGTCAACGAGGAGAATGCCGCCGGCGGTCGGGTGGTCACCGCACCCACCAATGGTGCGGCGGGGGTGATTCCGGCGGTGCTGCACTACTATAAGCGGTTTTGCGGCTCCGCCAGCGAGGACGGTATCGTACGCTTTCTGCTGACTGCCGGCGCGATCGGTATTCTGTACAAGAAGAATGCCTCCATATCCGGTGCCGAGGTCGGCTGTCAGGGGGAGGTGGGGTCCGCCTGTTCGATGGCCGCCGGTGCGTTGGCCGAGGTGATGGGTGGTAGTCCCGCTCAGGTCGAGAATGCCGCCGAGATTGGCATGGAGCATAATCTGGGTCTGACCTGCGACCCGGTCGGCGGCTTGGTGCAGGTCCCTTGTATTGAACGCAATGCCATGGCGGCGATCAAGGCCATCAATGCGTCACGCATGGCGTTGCGTGGGGACGGCAAGCATTTCGTGTCGCTGGACAAGGTGATCAAGACCATGCGCGATACCGGTGCGGACATGAAAACCAAGTACAAGGAAACCGCCCGCGGTGGATTGGCGATCAACGTGATAGAAGTGCCGGTAAGTTATATCGATTGTTAATGTAGCTCCGGTTTATTCTGAGCGAGTTCATGATTGGATCAGGGCGTCCTTACGCTGACAACCGGCGTGCCCGCGACCGGTTCCACTGGAGCTATTGCAGATGAGCGCGACAGATTCCGAGTCACTGGCCCGCACGCCTTTGTACGACTTGCATCTGCAACTGGGCGGCAAGATGGTGCCGTTCGCCGGTTATGCCATGCCGGTGCAGTATCCGGACGGAATTCTCAAGGAACATGCCCACACCCGCAGCCGGGCCGGGTTGTTCGATGTGTCTCATATGGGGCAGGTACGAGTTCACGGCGATGGTGCGGCCGCGGCCATGGAGTCACTGGTGCCGGTTGATGTCCTGGACCTGGCGGTGGGCCATCAACGCTACGCGCTGTTTACCAACGACGACGGCGGCATCCTCGATGATCTGATGATCAGCAACGCCGGTGATCATCTGTTCGTGGTGGTCAATGCGGCCTGCAAGGCCCAGGATATTGCCCATATGGCGGCGGGTTTCGAGGGGCATTGTGAGATGGAGGTGCTCGGGGATCGCGCGCTGCTGGCGCTACAGGGCCCGGAAGCAGGGCGGGTGATGGCGGACCTGGCGCCGCAGACCGCGGCCATGGTGTTTATGAACACCATGGTGGTCGAGCTTTGCGGCGTCGAATGTTTTGTCACCCGTTCCGGTTACACCGGCGAGGACGGCTTCGAGATATCGGTCCCGGCGGACAGTGCCGAGGAACTCGCGCGTACCTTGTTGAACGACGATGCGGTAGCCCCGATTGGTCTGGGTGCTCGTGATTCTTTGCGGCTGGAGGCTGGTTTGTGCCTCTACGGCAACGATATCGATACCACCACCACGCCGGTTGAAGGCAGCCTGATGTGGGCGCTGTCCAAGGTCCGTCGCGAGGATGGTGCGCGGCCGGGGGGTTATCCCGGCGCCGCCCGGATCTTCGCGCAGATCCGTGACGGGGTCAGCCGCAAGCGGGTTGGCCTGCTACCGGAAGGTCGTGCGCCGGTACGCGCGGGTGCCGAATTGCTCGATGGTGAAGGGCGTGCCGTGGGCCGGGTCACCAGCGGTGGATTCGGTCCTACCCTGGGTGCACCGGTGGCCATGGGGTATGTGGAAAAGGCGCTGGCCAAGGCCGGGACCTCGCTGGGAGCGTCGGTGCGTGGCAGAACCGTGCCGCTGCAGGTGGCCCGAATGCCGTTCGTGAAGCAGCGCTACTATCGCGGTTGAATGACTCGAAATTTGAAAGAACCGATAGGGGGAGAAGGATATGAGCCAGACCAGATATACAGAAGACCATGAATGGGTGCAGATCGACGATGCGGGCGTGGCCACGGTCGGCATCACCGACTACGCGCAGGGTCAGCTGGGGGACCTGGTATTCGTCGAACTGCCGGATCTGGGTCGGGAGGTGGAGCAGGGCGAGGAAACCGCGGTGCTTGAATCGGTGAAAGCGGCCGGAGAGGTCAAGACACCGATCGCCGGGGTGATCACAGCGGTCAATGAAGCGCTTGGCGATGATCCCGCGGCAGTCAACCAGGATCCCGAGGGTGAAGGTTGGTTCTTTCGTCTGCAGGCGAGCGACACGGATCAGCTCGCCGGCCTGCTGGATGAAGAGGCCTACAAGAAGCTGCTCGAGGATCTGGGTTAAACCACCATCTGAACCGGGCGTCCGGCGCCGGGTATTGAACCGTGCCGTGAACGCCCGTGTTGACGTCAATCGCTAGGAGGCTGTCCGAGAACAGCGGTCGTAGCGAGGGCGAGCCCGATTGAGTCAGATTTTTCGATCATTTGAGGCGAATAGTTGTGCTATTTAACGAACAGGATCGGAAAATATGGCCAATCAGGCTTGTCCGCAGTAGATCAGTCTGTTCTCGGACAGCCTCCTAGGGAGCGCGCAATGTCGCAGTCAAGACCCAGCCTGGAGCAACTCGAGCAGCAGCGCGACTTCGCCGGTCGCCACATCGGTCCTCGTGAGCATGAACAGCAATCGATGCTGGCGGTGCTGGGCCTGGATTCGATGGCGGAGCTGGTCGAGCGCGTGGTGCCAGCCTCGATTCGCAGCGAACACCCGCTGGACCTGGGCGAGGCACTCACCGAGACGCAGGCGCTCGCCCGCCTCAATGAACTGGCGTCCGCCAACAAAGTGTACAGATCCTTCATCGGCATGGGTTACCACGGTAGCCATATGCCGGGGGTGATTCAGCGCAATGTCCTGGAAAGCCCGGCCTGGTATACCTCCTACACACCCTATCAGGCGGAAATTTCCCAGGGTCGGCTGGAAGCCCTGCTCAACTTCCAGACCATGGTGAGCGATCTGACCGCTATGGAAATCGCCAATGCATCGCTGCTGGATGAAGCGACCGCCGCGGCCGAGGGCATGACCTTGTGCCAGCGCATGAGCAAGAGCAAAAGCGCGCGGTTTTTCGTCGACGCCGACTGTCACCCGCAGAGCGTTGCAGTGGTGCGAACCCGTGCCGAACCGTTGGGGATCGAAGTGGTGGTCGGTGACTACCGGACCGACCTGGCGGATCTGGAGGTATTTGGCGCGTTGCTGCAGTATCCCACTTCCAGCGGCGTGGTTGCCGACTATGCCGACACCATCCGGCAGTTGCACGAGCGCAAGGCGCTGGCCGTGGTGGCGACTGATCTGCTCAGTCTGACGGTACTCAAGCCGCCGGGTGAGTTTGATGCCGATGTGGTCGTTGGCAACAGCCAGCGTTTTGGAGTCCCCATGGGGTTTGGTGGACCGCACGCTGCTTTTCTGGCTACCCGCGATGCCTACAAACGCGCGATGCCGGGACGCATTATCGGTGTTTCCGTGGACAGTCGCGGCGAGCAGGCGTATCGCATGGCGCTGCAAACCCGCGAGCAGCATATCCGTCGCGAGAAGGCGACCAGCAACATCTGCACCGCACAGGCCCTGCTGGCGATACTGGCGGGCATGTATGCGGTCTATCACGGCCCGCAGAGGTTGCGCACCATCGCCATGCGGGTGCACCGGATGACTGCGATACTGGCGGCAGGTTTGCGCCGGCTGGGCGCCGAGGTGGTCAATGACAGCTACTTCGATACCCTGACGGTGCGTCCCGGGCGCAGCGCCGATGAAGTGCACGCAGCGGCCCGATCCCGGCACCTCAACCTGCGTGAGGTGGATGACCACAGTGTTGGCATCTCTCTGGATGAGACCACCACCCGTGAGGATTTGCACCATTTGTGGGCGGCCCTCGGTGGCGAGGACGGGGCTGCCGCGCTCGACCCCGGCGCGCTGGATGCCGATATCGATATCGGCTACCCGGACACGCTGGGGCGAACCAGTGAGTATATGCAGCATCCCGTATTTCACGCCTATCACTCGGAAACCCGGATGTTGCGCTATCTGCGCAAGCTTGCAGATATGGATCTGGCGCTGGATCGCACCATGATTCCGCTGGGTTCGTGCACCATGAAGCTCAATGCGACTACCGAAATGGTGCCGATCGGCTGGCCGGGGTTCGGTGGTCTGCATCCTTTCGCCCCTCTGGATCAGGCTGAAGGTTATCTGCGGATGATCGCCGATCTGGAACAGATGCTGTGCGCCTGTACCGGATACGATGCAGTCTCACTGCAGCCCAATTCAGGTGCCCAGGGAGAATATGCGGGGTTGCTGGCGATACGTGCCTGGCACCGCAGTCGTGGCGAGGGTCACCGCGATGTTTGTTTGATTCCCAGTTCCGCCCATGGCACCAATCCGGCCTCCGCCCATCTGGCCGGCATGCAAGTGGTGGTGGTCAAGTGTGATCAATCCGGCAATGTCGATGTCGATGATCTGCGCGCCAGGGCCACCAAGTTCAGCGATCGCCTGGCTGCCATCATGATCACCTATCCGTCCACCCATGGCGTATTCGAAACCGCGGTTCGGGAGATCTGCGAGATCGTTCACGAGCATGGCGGGCAGGTGTATCTCGACGGCGCCAATCTCAATGCACAGGTCGGTTTGTCGGCCCCTGGTGAATACGGTTCCGATGTCTCGCATCTCAATCTGCACAAGACCTTTGCCATTCCCCATGGTGGCGGCGGACCGGGTGTCGGGCCGATCGGTGTGCGTGCGCATCTGGCACCGTTTCTGCCCAGGCGGGCGCTGCTCGACAGCGTGGAACCGGGGCAGGTGGGGCCGGTATCGGGGGCCCCCTGGGGCAGTGCCGGGGTGCTACCGATTACCTGGACCTATATCGCCTTGATGGGCGCGAACGGATTGCGAGCGGCGACCGAGAACGCGATTCTGAGCGCCAACTATGTTGCACGCAGGCTGCAGGACCATTACCCGGTGCTCTATACCGGGCCCAACGGCATGGTCGCTCACGAATGCATCATCGATCTGCGTCCAATCAAGGACGCCTCGGGCGTCACCGTCGACGACGTCGCCAAGCGGTTGATAGATTATGGCTTTCATGCACCTACGATGTCCTTTCCGGTAGCTGGGACCTTGATGATAGAGCCGACCGAAAGCGAACCCAAGGTGGAGTTGGACCGGTTCTGCGATGCCATGATCGCGATCCGCGGCGAGATTGCCGCAGTCGAATCCGGGCAGATGGACGCTACCGACAACCCGCTGCGCAACGCCCCCCACACCGTCGATGTCATCGCCAGCGATGACTGGGACCACCCTTATTCTCGCGAGCTGGCCGCTTTTCCACTGCCGGGGCTGCGTGACTACAAGTACTGGTCTCCGGTGGGGCGCGTCGACAACGTATACGGGGACAGGCATCTGGTTTGCTCCTGTCCGCCGATATCAGAATATGAAGATCAGGAGTAACTATCCATCTCACCCCTGACGGCCTCCAGAACTGCGTTAAAAGTGCTCATTTACACCTGTAAACTGCGCGCTTTTGCCTTGTTCTGAAGTCCGTCAGGGTCGATCTGAGTAGTTACCTTCAAAACAAGTAAGGGAGCGGCGAGCATGCCTGCATCACTGGTATTGACCCTGATCGGTGAAGACCACCCTGGTCTGG